>JAGYMT010000081.1 GCA_018400335.1 Kiritimatiellia bacterium
GCGTCGCGAATCATTGTCCCCGGCATACGACCTACTTCTTCACAAAGCCCGACCAGTTCATTAGTGCCTTAATGTCGAGAAACCGCGATAAAAAACAAGAAAACATTTCGATGCGCGTTGAACGATCACCCTCTCCCTCTGGGAGAGGGTAAGCCTGCCTGCCGCGCTTCGCTTGGCGCAGGCAGGGGGTGAGGGGTGGCGAAGCCATTAGTTCGTTTCGATCCTTGATTGCGTCCGTTTCCCGGAAAGCCACTCATGCCCGCACGCCCTGCACTTCCGGTTCGGATCATTGCCGTCCGCCGAAACGCAGCATCCGCCTAATGCAACCTCGCCCCGTTTTTCGGAGGCAGACAGTTCTGGTCCCGGATAGCCGTAGACTATCCGCACCCCGGCGCGCTCTCCGCATTTCGGGCATTTGTGCATAACGAATGAAGACTTATTACAAGGCTGAAGTGTTTGCAGCAAAGGCTACCATGGATATGTTGATCTCTAAGATATTCATCCTGTTATTCCTGTCGAACTGCTCTTTCCAGGATTACCCGGACGGATTGAGCGCTGAGCCGTCGAACAGCAGGGCGATGTCCCGGCGGACATCCTGCTTCGTGATCACGCGTCCGGTTTCGATGACATCCGCGTATTTCCCGGCCAGCACCTCTCCTATTATCCCGCGTGAATGAGTCCACTTGTAGATCAGTTGATCCAGGACGCGCGAGTCGGAATGCTGCGGAATGAAGGAGAGCCCCAGTAGCTCGAACCGCATCGTGGTTATCTCGCGGATCAGAGAAGGGTTGTTCAGGAACCACCAGCAGCCGAACGGCAGGATATTGCAAAATTTTCTCGCCGCGACACAGAGCTCGTGATTGTTCTCGCGGGAGAGCATGGTGATCAGGAAGCGCACGTCCGGAAAGTCGCAGGCCAATTGCTCCACGGTGTTGATGTCCGACTTGCCCACGGAGTCGCCGGCAACCTGAAGCGCCGGGTTGACAAGCTTCTTCACGCCGAGCATCATGGCCACGGGTATATTCCGCTCGCGGGCGACCGGTATCACCGCGTTGACCATCAAGGTTGTCAGGCTCGACTCCGAATCCGGGTACCGGAACGACGGCGGCAGACTGATCGCCATGTAATGAGCGGCAAATTTTCCGCACCAGTCACCCAGGTAGCGGCGTACTTCTGAGATCGTGCGGGCGGACAGCGCGGATTCGACGTCGTAGCCGAGCGCCTTCAGGGCCGCCGCTGGCGCCGGCCAGTTCATGAGGGCGCTGTCCAGCCGCAACACGCCGAGGAAGCGCTCGTCCCTTTCAAAACCCTTTTCCCAGCCGGGCCGCTCCAACAGGTCCATCGGATCGTTCGTCATGTAGACGCTCCGTATACCCGCGGTCTGGAACACCTTGTCAACGTGTTCGCGGGCGGAGAGCCCGGCGAAATACTTTCGCGCCTGAACGAGATCTTCCGCGTTGGCGTCAAGACCAAGAGCGTGCAGAACCGTCAGAACGCCGCGGCAGGATTCGGAAACAGGCGAACGCTTGATGAACAGCTCGTTCCAGATGAGGTCGGCCTGGGCGGTCTTGGACATCTTCCAGTAGTCCGCGTAAGCGATATCGGGCCTTGCGCGAAAGAGCTCCGCCACGAGGTAGTGGTAGGTCACCAGCTCGTCAATCCCGCGCAGGAGAATATCGCCCAGCGCCGGATCATATAGATGGGTGTGGATGTCAACGACGTCGGTTTCAGCCAGCACCTCGTCCACGTATTTCTCTACATGCTCTTTCTTTTGTTTCATGCCCCTATCACCTCGTCAACGGATTCCTCGAACACCTGTATGGACTCGCGGAGGGCTTCCTCGCTGATCGTGAGCGGCGGACTGATCTTCAGGCATTCACCGGCTATCCCGACGGGCGCGAACATGAGCAGTCCCTTTTGGAAGCACGCGAGGTTGATCTTCTGCGCGAGGGCGCTGTCCGGCTCCCTCGTGCCGGACTTGACAACCTGTATACCCGCGACCAGGCCCTTGCCGGTGGCGCAGCCGAGAACCGACGGATGCTTCGCCTGTATCCGCCTGACCTCGGGGATGAGGATCTCGCCCATCTTCGCGGCGCGCTCGACAAGTTTCTCACGATGGATGATCTTGAGGTTAGCGATGGCCGCGGCGACGGGCAGGGGCGAGCCGGAATGGGTCGAAGTCATCGAGCCCGGCGTGTAAATGTCCTGAATATCCTTTCGCCCGATAACGGCCGATATGGGAAGGGACGATGATATCCCCTTGCCGCACGCGATGAGGTCCGGCTTGACGCCATAATGCTCGAACGTGAACATTTTGCCTGACCGTCCGAACCCGGCCTGTACCTCGTCGAAGCACATCACGATGTCATGCTCCCTGCAGAACGACTCAAGCCTCTTCGCGTAGTCAACCGGCATGAAGTCCGGTCCCACGCCCTGATAGGATTCCGTCATCACCCCGGCGATATCGGAGGCGGCAACGCCCTTTGCCGCAAGTGTCTTCAGGAAGAGGTCAAAGGATACGTCCTGGTTCTTGTACCCATCCGGGAACGGAACCTGGACGAACGACTTATCGCTCTCGCCCATCCACTTCTTGAGCCTGTCCATGCCGCCGGCCAACTGGGCGCCCATGGTGCGGCCGTGGAAGGCGTTATTGAAAGTTACGAAATACTTCTTGTGCGGCCCGTGCTTCTCCATCGCGTAGGTCTTGGCGAGCTTGATGCAGTTCTCCGTTGCCTCGCTTCCGGAACTGAGCAGGAATACGCTGTAGTTCTCGGGATCGGGCGAGATCTCGCGCAGCATCTTCACGAGCTGAACGCGCTTCTCGTGGACGAACACATAGGAAGTGAGCAGACCCTGGTCCACTATTTCCTTCAGGGCATCTCTAATCTCCCTGCGCCCGTGCCCGGCATTGGCGATGAGCACGCCGGAAGACCAGTCTATCCACCTGTTCCCCCACTTGTCGAACACGGTGCAATCCTCGGCCTTGTGCCACACAATTGGCGGCTGGCCCATCATCGAGCGCGGTTCGGATTTCTTCAACTCTTCGAACAGCTCGAGCGACTCGGGAACGGGAATTTTAGTCTTGATCGTGCGGAATTTCGTATTGACCCGCGGCACGTCCACGGGCGTGAGATCATACACTGCCATGATTATCAACCTCCTATTTCTCTTCTGAGCGCAATATGCGGCGCATCGTCATAGATTATTTTCACCATATCTCCGTCGTTCAGGATTGAAAGGCGGGCCGCCTCGACAAGCAGCTCGTTCACGTAGCTGTTTGCAGGTGTTGCAATCAGTCCCTTCTCGTCGGCGGCCTTGATGATTGCGCGACGCTTCTCAAGCGACTCCTCCTCCGTCAGCTCGGCCACTTCATCTTCTATCATGAAGACCGCGTTCAGCGTGGCGGCAACGGAGTCGAACCCGTAACCGACCGGCTTGTAGCCTGAGCCCTCCCACGGAATCAGGCGGTAGAAGTCCGGGTTGATGTAGTTGTGCCTCGATCCGCCGCAGCCTATGGGGTCGAGATAGCTGTGCTCCACGCCCCTGAACTGGTCATCGTGCGAAATCAGTCCGCTCTTGTCCTCGCCCTCGCAGAACATGTGCAGGCACTGGTCATTGCTGCCCGCGGCATCATCCGGGTAGCCGAGCCCGTCGGTCACGGAGAGGATGGCGCCGTTCTCGTAGCGCACTCGTCCGTTCGCCCACATATACCCCTCCTTGCCGTTCGGGAACTTGCCCCGCACGCCGGACACCGAGACCTCGACCGGCTTGAGGCCGGTGATGAACCACACGAGGTCCACGTAGTGGCAGCCGACGTAGACGAAGGGGTCGGTCTGGTCGGTAGTGAACCAGTTCTGGAAATTGGAGAACCGGTAGAAATAGGGCTCTATCATCTTGGCTTCGCCCATCGCGAACGAGCCGAAGCGGCCGAGCCTGTATTCGCGGCGCGCGATCAGCGAACGCCTATCGAACCGCTTGTGATACTCCACCCCAACGAACAGTCCTTTCCCGTAGGCCAGCTTCTCGATCTCGACGGTCTGTTCGTACTTCAGAACCAGCGGCTTCACGCAAAGGACGTGCTGGTTATTGTACAGCGCCTCCATCAGCACGGGGTAATGGAACTGGTCCGGCACGGCAACCACCACTACCTGCCTTGGCGGCATCCGGGCTATAACCTCCTTGAACAGATCGGGGAACTTCTTGTTCGGCGACTCGTCCAGCGAGGGAAAGGGCGTGAAATCCTGGCCGGGGAAGGAATGCTGCAGATCGCGCGATTCTTTCAGCATCTTGAGGGGCGGATTGTCAAGCGCGCACACGCTTATCCCGCCGACAACACCGGTCCGCTGCAGGTGATACAGCGAAGGCAGCAACAAGTCGTTCGTAATCATCCCGCCGCCGACAATGCAAACATCAACCGAACTCATATTATCCCTCCATGTCCTTTTCGACCAGTGTTCCAACCGCAGGCCGGCGGGATCGAGCCCCTCCAGCCTCTGTGTCACGACGTTCTTTCAACCACATTTCACCATCCGTGTCAACGCAGAAGGGCGGCAATCCAAAAATTCGCATTATGGCCGACACCTATGGGAACGGCGTGCTCGGAGAGCCCGCCCTACCGGTAAAACAGCCGTAAAACGGCGCACAAAACAGGTGGGGCGGGCTCTCCCGACGTCGCTAAAGCTATGCTGGGCACGGCCGAGCACGCCGTCATTGTTTCGGGCGGCTAAAATTAGAATAGCTGGCGGCAATCAGCAATTCTAACTCTAGCATTTTTTTTCGTGCATATCTTTGCGATCGGACTATAATGCACGGGTATGCTTTCTAATCAGCAGAACAACATGGAACCGGCGCCAAGCAACTTGTCCCGTCCGCTTCTTCGCGCGGCCGCCATAATGCTCTGCGCCGCGTTCCTCATCATGCTTTTCTGGCGCGGGCTGTCTGACCCCAGCGAGGGCCGCTACGCCGAGGTCCCGCGCGAAATGGTCGAAAGCGGGCAATGGCTGACCATGCGCCTGTTCGGTTATTACTATTATGAAAAGCCGCCGCTCGCCTATTGGAGCGTCGCTCCGGCCCTGAAGCTGCTGGGCGTAAGCGACTCTGCCGCGCGCGTTCCGTTGCTTATCAATGCCCTTCTGCTCGGAGGCGTCTTCTTCCTGCTGGCGCGCAAACACTGGCATGGAAGGAATCTGGGGTTGCCGCTGCTTGTTTCGGCCTCCGCGGCCGGAAGCATGGCTGGATTCTGCATACTCCTCACTGACCCTTTCCTGACATTATGGTTCAGCGCCACCTGCGCGTGCTTGTTCCGGGGTTTCGCGCCGGGCGCTTCGCACAGACACAGGGCATGGTTCCTCGTTCTTGCGGCAATCGCGGCGTTCCTGGGGTTTCTCACCAAGGGGGCCGTGGCCGTTGTTCTGCCCGGCGGCATTCTCTTATGCTGGCTGCTCTGGGAGCGGCGGCTGCTCTCGCTTCTGACGCCGGGGCTGGCGCCGGCGGCACTCATCTTCATCGGCCTTCTCGCCCCCGTCCTATGGGTGCTTGAGCAGCACAATCCCGGGTTCTTCTATCATTTCATATATCAGGAGCACATCGCCCGGTTCACAGGCACTCGCGAGATGCAGCTTCATTCCGAACCGCCCTACTTCTACCTGATCGTCATCCCCGCTCTCCTGCTTCCGTGGTCATTCTTCCTCGTTCGCGCCGTGCGCGCCATGTTCACACAACGCGCCCTTTCACTGCGAGCCGGGAATGCCGGATCGGGAGAAAACCATTCCCTGACGCGATTCCTTGTGACATGGGTTGTGGTGGTCGTTGGATTCTTCTCCATCAGCACGGGGAAAATGATGTCCTACATGCTCCCCGCCCTCCCGCCTTTAACGATGTTGCTGGGCAGATGGGGTATAGCCGAGCCGCTGGACGGATCCGGCCGCGACGAGCGCCTGTGGAAGCTCGGCACCGGCGGCATGCTTTTGTCGGTCTTCGTGCTCGCGGGTGCATGGCTGATCAGCTATTTCCAACTTCTGCCGGGGGACATGATAGATCGCATAACGGGCCTCAGTATACTGGCTTACCTGCCGATGGCCATCGCGCTTGTTCTTTGCTTCAGGAAACGGGCCTATATGAAACCGGAGCCGCTGGTTATCCTTGCATCAACCTTTCTGCTTGTGATAGCGGTCATGCTCTCGCCGCTTGCAGGCAAGGATTTCAACGCCCGCGTGCCCAGGAACTCGCGCCCGGTCTACACGCAGTTCGCGGAGATCCTGGAGCCGGAAGACCGTGTCGTCATGCTCTGGAATTACCGGCCATCGCTTCCGTTCTATATTCAACGCCCGGTCGTGCTGTTCCAGGAGAAGAACGAACTGGAATACGGCATGCGCATCGAGCCGGACAGAAGGGATCGCTATCTCGACACGATTGAGGAACTGGCGGAGTTCGTCGAATCCTCGCCGGGGCGCGTCTTCGCGCTCATTGAGCCCAAGTTCATTGAGAACAAGTTCCTTCCGATGAACGTGCCGCACGTGCGCCTTCCGCTTGAGGGCAACAGGGACACGGTATTCCTTGAACTACTTCCGGAGGACGGATAAACACATGAATACTCTTGCGCAAATACCCGTTAAGTTCGAACATGACAAGCTGCTTCCGAAACTGCGCATTGAGCCCGGCAGTCAGGATGCGGACGACCTTGCGGCGCTCATCGAGCTGGTCTCGAAGTCGGCCAATCCCAAGGCCGTGTTCGATGTTTGCTACGTGGGCGCAAGAACAGGCGACACCGTGGCCGTGGCCGAATCCGTCTTCACCAGCCGGACCCTCCGCGTGAACCTCGACAAGGTTGAACGCGTCTTCCCGTTCGTCGCGACGTGCGGAGCCGAGTTCGACTGCGTCAGCATTCCCGACGACGACATCGTGAAACAGTACTGGCTTGACGAGCTCAAGGCGACAGCGCTGTGCGCGGCGCGTGATCACCTTTTCACTCATCTCAAAAAGACGTTCGGGCTGCACAAGGTAACCAGCATGAGCCCGGGATCCGGCGACCTGGAGGTGTGGCCGATCGAGCAGCAGAAGATTCTCTTCGCGCTGCTCGGCGATGTCGAAGCCGCGGCCGGCGTCCGCCTCACGGACACCTGTCTCATGATCCCCAACAAGACGATCTCGGGCATCGCCTATCCCGCCGAAATCACGTTCGAGACCTGCCGGCTCTGCCACCGCCAAAACTGCCCCGGCCGGCTGGCGCCGCTTGATGAGAAGCTCTATAAGAGCATTAATCCTAGAAAGAGCAATTGAATATCCAATATCCAACAAGGAA
>JAGYMT010000082.1 GCA_018400335.1 Kiritimatiellia bacterium
CGCGATGCTCGACTCATCACTACTTGAATCCTGAATTCATGAGCACGAAGACGACGTGCAACTCCATACACAGATACTGCATATTTTATAGCTTTTATGCAACCATCAAAAACAGGTGTGACGATAAGACTGACGATCGTCAGTCTTATCGTCACACCTGTTTTGTGAATGAGCGAGGGGGGATGAGAGGACGATTCCCGCCCGGCGCGGTGTTTTGGACGGCCTTTTTGATGAAAAAGCAAGGGACGACGCCAAATCCCAGACCCAAGACCTCACAAATCCGCAAGTCGGCTTACACGCCCGTTTCCGGGCATGCAATCAGCTTCCAAGGCCGGGAAGACACAGCTCAAAAAGCCTAACTCGATGCAACTGAAGAATTTCCCGTGGCTAAGCCGGGCGCCCCAAAGCCGGGCGCCCCAACTTGCGATCGTTTCTTCATCACAATTCCCCCTTGAATGCGCGGTCGAGAATGGAAGGCAGCAGGGCGTCAAGCTCCGCAGACGTTTCCGCCTGCGCCGCTTTCAATGCGTCAAATTGGGATTGCAGGACTTCCGTCTCCGCTATGATCTGGACTTGCTTGTTCTGTGATGGCAGCATGAAAGGAAGCCTTTCAATATCTTTGTGCGAAATATGGGGCACACCATTACTCCGTCCTGGGGCAATTGCGTTGATAAAACGCGCGGATCGCAGCCAGTTGAAGAAGTAATCTCGCACAATTCCATTGTCAACAAACTGCGCGCGAGCAACACGCTGCAGAAGTAAAGATGGCAAATCCTCTTTAGTAACACGGGCGACCTTTACACCTGTTGAAATAATTGGACGGTCGAGCGCAACAAGAATATCGCCCTCCTTTAGTTCAAAGCAGGAAAATTCAGGTCGCTGTTCAAACGGAATCCGGACAGTTTCGCTCCAGTCGAGTCTGCCGTGACCGATGTTTACATTTCTCGCAAGCCTTATTCCGTTTTCACTAAACCATTCACTCTTAAAGGCATAGCCTGTCTGAAAATGCACATGATCTCCCACGGTCTGCGATGATGATTCTGGAAACAGGGCTGACATTGCGCTAAACATCACCGCATCCGCCTCCTTAACCGCCTCCGCGCGAAGTCGCCGCGCGGTCTCGATTTCCGCCGCCAGTTCCTCGATCCGCGCCACTATCCGCCGCTGTTCGGGGAGAGGAGGGAGGGGGATTTGGAGCGGCAGGAAACGGCTCGACTTGAGTTCTGTTTTGATTCCATCGCGCAATGAATCAAGAAGAAGTTCGCGAAACACTCGGCTTCGCAGATACCACCACAGATAAGAGATATCCGCGCGTTCTTGGACAACAGAATAAGCGCCATAGTGAATTGTGGCGGCAACTGGATCTTGATTTGCCTTGTCATAAATCGCAATAGCGCCTTTTGCGGCATTGATTCCCGATAACACCAAGTCCCCCGACTGAATCAAGATCATGCCAGTCTTCGTTTCAGATTCCTGCCGCAATTCAAGCTTGCCCGTATCAAAGGCAATCTTTGAAATAATGCGGATTTTACCCATGGCAATAGCGTCAGGATCGGGGCGCTCGCGTCGCTCCTGCAGAATCTCCCCCAACCGCACTTTTGGCCATGATTTGCTCATAAAAAAAGACCTTGAAAACAACTTGACATTCTTTCGGGAATATTGTCTTATGTATACAGAAAAGAGCGGTAAGTCCAGACGCGGAGTGTCTGCGGTGCTTTCGTCCATCGGGCGTTTATGAGCCGCAGCAAAAAGAGCTCCGCGGGGCGCGCTCTTTTTTCTTGGTTATAGATATTGTTTGTCATAGCGGACCTTGTCTTTGAATATCTCCCACCATGCGGCGTCGCAGTGTTCGTACTTCTGCCGGATACCCCATGCGAACAAATCCGCCCATTGGAGTCCCGGCCATTCTCGGGAGTCCTCGTGCGCAAAATCCAGCGCCAGCGCAGGGTCAATCCGGCCTTCGAGTTGACGGCGGATGTAATCGTTGAAATCGCGAATGGCGTTTGCGCCTTTGCTGCGATCCACGATAAGTTGCACGGATCTGTCCGCGCGTTCAAACGGCAGATGGTCAATTACCAGTCGCGCCACAAAATTGTAGACACGATCTTTGTTCTCAGTCAGTTTCACGTACAGTCGTTTCTTGTTCAAGGTAATCGCGTAGATTCCAAACGTTGCATCCGCCACGTGTCGCCATGCATATTGCTTGACGGCAAACGTGGTGTTGATGCCCTTGAGTTCCTCAACAATCCGGCGGCGTTTAGTTGGCGGATTCAGTTTGCGTTTCAAGGTCCTGCGCACCGCGTCTTTGAACCGCATGTTGGTCGCCGCCTGACTCGTGGCCACTATGCAAATGGTGAAGAAACGCGAAGGCTTCTTGTTGACGAAGTCGAAGCCAAGATCGCCGCTTTCGTCCAAATAGAGCCACCACATCAGGAATGCTCCTCTCGTGGCTTTTCCAACAACGCTTTAATGTGTTGCATGATCTCCGCTATGCGTTTTTCTTTTTCGATGATGCCGGCTACGAGCTTCTCCGGGGGCAGATGAGTGATGTCTTCCTTGCCGCGCGGGTTCTTTCTATCCAGATTGCAGCCGGCGGCCAGGAGTTCCGCGGCGGGGACCTTCCACGCCCGTTCGTTCTGCGTCCGCTTCTTCCACCAGGCGATGCATGTCGCGAATTCCTCGAACTGGACGGGCTGCGTCTTGGTGTAGTTCTTCCGCCCTTCCGGAAGAGGGTGTTCGTAATACCACACGTCCCGCGTCGGGCCGGACCGATCAAAGAATAGAATATTGGTCGGAATCCCGGTGTATGGCGCGAATACGCCGTTCGGGAGCCGGACGATGGTGTGCAGGTTGAACTCGGTCAACAACTCCTGCTTGATCCGCGCGCAGACACCGTCGCCGAAAAGGGTGCCGTTCGGCACGACCACCGCGGCGCGGCCGGGTTTCGCGCCGCGCTTGAGCTTTCGCATGATGAGCTGCAGGAAGAGCAGCGCCGTCTCCGCCGTCTGCCGGTCCGCGGGAAAGTTGCCCTTGATGCCGGCCTCTTCCTCGCCGCCGAACGGCGGATTGGTCAGGATCGCGTCAACCCGATCACGGTCGCCGAGCTCTGTTATTTTGAAACGCAGACTATTCTCAGGGTCAATATCCGGAGCTTCCAAGCCATGAAGCAGGAGATTCATCTGGCAGAGCAAATACGGCAGCGGCTTGGCTTCCCCGCCGCGCAGGCTTTTGTCCTGGAGGGTCCGCCGGTCGCCGACTGTCTTGCATTGCTTCTCAAGGTGGGTGTATGCCTCGACGAGGAACCCGCCGGTTCCGCATGCCGGGTCGAGCACGACGTCGCCCAGCCGGGGATTGACGACTTCCACCATGAATTTCACCACGGGCCGGGGTGTGTAGAATTCGCCGCTGTCCCCGGCGGCGTCGCGCATCTCGCGCAACATGCTCTCGTAGAAGTGGCCAAGGGTGAAAACCTCTTCCTTGGCGAGGAAATGAATGCTGTTGATCTTGTTGATCACGTCGCGGAGCAGGTAGCCGCTGAGCATCCGGCAGACGACGTCCTTGAACACCGTGGCCACCACGCGCCGCCGTCTGGCCGAACCGTTTCCGCCGGTCAGCCCGCGCAGATGGGAGAGAAGACCCGCCCCCCTCTTTCCGTTGGGCAGCGTGCATTCATCCTGGTTGATGAACGCCAGCAGTTCCGGACCGGTTATCCCGTCCTCCTTTGCAGCCCAGTCGCGCCAGCGATAAGGCGGCTCGATGGCTGACCGGTATTTCTCCCCGCGCATGGCGGACTTGGATTCCTCGATCTGTTCCATGTCGTCCAGGAATTTCAGGAACATGACCCATGTGAGAAGCGGGAGCCGGTCAATATCGGTGGAAAGCCCCTTGTCCTTGCGCATGAGGTCCCGCGCAGATTTGATCAGGCTCCCGATCTGCTGCGCGGTGGTCTGAGGCTGATCCTGTTTCGTTTGCTTGCCTGTTGACATATCCTATTGCCTCGTAGCTTGGTACACGTAAACATAAATACGGTGACGTATTCATTGAGTATCCAACGGCCGAGGACGGCCGTCTCCATAGATCATTTGCACACATGGAGACGGCGGTCCTCCGCCGTTCTGTGGTTGCATAATAAGTTGGCGTCAATCCTCCCTATGCCGCGTAGAGCAGCGTCTGCAATTCATTCACCACGGCCCTTAGCTTCTCCGGTCCGCCGAAAAGCGCGGCGATTTCGATCACGTTTCCGTGCATATTGATCGGCGGCACTTCCAGCACGTCGGGAATCACGAATTGCGCCGTGCCGTGCTCGGTGTATTTCTCCAGAAGCTCCTCCAGCACCTGGCGCGCGGCGGGGGCGAAGCGCTCAAAGAAGTCCTTCTTCTCCGTCTTCAGGCGCTGCGCCCGCTCGCGGCGCGTCCGCAGCGGTGCGTTGAACGCGAGATGGCAGATCAGGTCGAGCGGATCGGCGTCGGGCTGTTGGACGGCCTTTGCGACCTCGTCGAAGTCAATCCCGCGCTCCGCCAGCTTTTCAAGAATCTCGCGACGGCGTTCCGGGTCGGACCACTCCCGGCGCAGCTCGGCAGCGTTCCGCCAGAGCAGCCGGACCTTCTCGCCGGTGTAATCGGTGAATTGAATCACGCGCAACTGCCTGCCGTCCGGATCGAGCTCGTAGACCAAGTGCGCGGCGATTTCGACCCGGCCGCCGTCGAAATAGAATTTCCGGCGCTCGGCCCCGGTCTCGTCCGCCGGCAGCGCCGCCGCCGGTTCCGCCTCGTATGTTTCGTGCTTCTCCTCCACCAGGAGCGGCTCAGGCATGGCTGCGGCATCAACTACCGTCACATCAATCGGGTCTCCGTCGAAATCGGGGTCGGCGAAGAGCCTGGTTGCCGAGCCGGTGTAGTCGAGGATATTGAAGAAGAGTTTTCCATAATCATCACGCACGCGGGTTCCGCGTCCGATGATCTGCTTGAATTCCGTCATGGAATTGATCACGCGCACGAGCACGATGTTCTTGCAGGTCGGAGCGTCAACGCCGGTGGTGAGAAGCTGGGAAGTGGTGAGGATCACGGGCGTCTCTTTTTCCACGTCCTGGAAATTGCTCAAATGACCCCGCCCGATATCGCCCTCGTCGGACGTCACCCGGCAGGCGTAGTCGGCATGCTTCCGGACAAGATCCGAATTCAGGTTCACGAGCGCGCGCCGCATTTCGTCGGCATGCTCCTGATCCACGCAGAACACGATTGTCTTGGCGAATCTGTCGGTCGCCTTCATGAAGGCGGCAAGGTGTTTCGCCACGGCCTCGGTGCGTGCGCGCAGGGCAACGATCCGCTCGAAGTCCCTGGTCTGGTATTCATCGTCGGGAATCTCCCGTCCGTATCTATCCAGATCGCCGCGACTGGGCCGCCACCCGGCGGCGTCCCATTCCGTCACCACGCGATGAACGCGATAGGGCGCCAGAAACCCGTCATCAATGCCCTGGCGCAGACTGTAAGTGTATATCGGATTCCCGAAATACCGGTAGGTGTCGCGATTGTCCTCGCGCAGAGGGGTTGCCGTCATTCCGATCTGGAATGCCGGCGTGAAATATTCCAGAATCTCGCGCCAGCTGCCTTGATCGTTCGCGCTGCCCCTGTGGCATTCGTCAACAATAATCAGGTCGAAGAACGATGGGGCATATTCCCTGAACAGCCCGGGCCGTCTTTCATCCTGAGCGATGGCCTGGTAGATTGAGAAATACATCTCACGGCTCTTGTTCGCGACTCCGTTCTCGATTTTCCACCGGGCATCTCCGAACGGCGCGAATATCTTGTCCTTCGGATCATCAATGAGGATATTGCGGTCTGAAAGGTACAGGATTCTCGGGCGCCGGTGCGCGCCGTCTCTGTTCCATTGCGAGGACCACAGCTTCCAGCAAATCTGGAAAGCCACGATCGTCTTTCCTGTTCCTGTCGCCATGGTCAGCAGAACGCGTTTCCTGCCCTGTAAGACGGCCTCAACAGTCCTGTTGATGGCGATTTCCTGGTAATAGCGCGGCGACTTTCCGCTCAGGTGGTAGGCAGGAGCCAGCAGTCTGTCCGCGGCGGCGGGAAGGAACTCGCCGGACGAGCAGAGCCTTTGCCAGAGCTCATCGGGCGCGGGGAACGAAGAAAGAACGCTTTCGCGGCCGGTGAGATAGTCGAATTCGAGGATCTCGCGTCCGTTAGTCGCGTAGGCGAATTTCAATCCGAGAATTTCGGCGTAATTCTTTGCCTGCTGCATTCCCTCGCCGGCGGGAAGCTCATCCGGTTTCGCCTCCACGACAGCCAGCGGCATGTCGAGCCGATATCGGAGTATAAAATCGGCCCGTTTACCGAGTCTGCGCCGGGATTGGCGTCCGACGACAATAATTCTGCCGTCGGTGAAGGTGACCTGCTCGTTCATGCGGTGCGGTTCATGATCCCACCCGGCGGCCTGGAGGGCGGGGACGACCAATTTACGGCATGTATCGGCTTCGTTCATGTTGTGGAAAGATGCACCAATAAAATGCAGGATAGCCGGAAAGCTGAAAAAAGGCAAGAGACTCGCGGCAGGAATTTGCAGTTCCCTTCATGGTCAGCTTATTGCCGTTGGCGACGGCCAAAACGAGAAATTCCCGGCCGGAACGCTGGAATATATCGTCTAAGTTACATTCACGATCGTGAATGTAACTTAGACGATATATTTTCACGAATCAGCCGGAACATCGGGCAATTCTTCCTTGAAATGGGGGGATTGGGGGAAGATCTAAGCATTCCAATATATGGATGGTGCGATTGAAAACGGATCTGATTGAACGATCTCTTTCATCCGCAATTCAATCCGCCGCACCGCCAGTTCGGCTTCTTTGTCTTATCGGAGCACATTCCGCGCTCCATGCAAAACCGCGAGGACATCAATCTGGTCAAGCTTGATGTAGAGAATAATACAATACGACCCCTCGATCACTGATCTGTCTCGCTCTGAGGCGGCCGCAACCGGAACGTACTGTTGCTTGTCGCGTTCGCGCATGAAATCAGCTTCTCATCACGTCGAAAAAACACATGGCGCCGCTGAACAGCTACCGCGCCGCGCGTATCTTCTATCAGGCCTGCTCCGAAAAAGGAATGTCACGATAAGACTGACGATCGTCAGTCTTATCGTTACAACTGATTTGTGAATGAGCGAGGGGATGAGAGAATGATTCTTGCCCAGCTCGGTGTTTTGGACGGCCTTTTAATGAAAAAGCCGCGCCCCTTCGCCG
>JAGYMT010000083.1 GCA_018400335.1 Kiritimatiellia bacterium
AGGGCGCGATCTCTCCGCCACCCTGTCCCGATCTCAGATCGGGACTGGCGGATCCGCCCGTGGAGGACGAGCGCGCCGTTCCCATAGGCATCGGCCACAATGCGAATTCCTGGGTTGCCTCGTCCATCCCGTTCGGATAGAGTAATCCCATGACAGAAGCACTGAAGAGCACCTGCAGGATGTGCCATGGCGGATGCGGCGCGCTCCTGCATGTCGAAGACGGGCGCCTGGTTCGGGTGGAGGGAGATCCGGACTCGCCTTTCAACAAGGGCAGCCTCTGCATCAAGGGGCTCTCGACGACCGAACTGGTCTACCACCATGACCGCGTTCTCTTTCCGCTCAAGCGAAAGGGGGCGCGCGGCGGCGGAAAATGGGTTCGGGTGTCCTGGGATGACGCGCTCACCGATATCTGCGGCAGGCTGAAGGAGCTGATCGGGAAATCCGGCCCGGAATCCGTCGGAATAGCGCAGGGCACCGGTCGGCATCATTATGTTGAGACGCTTCGCTTCGCGAACGCGCTTGGCACACCGAATGTCATTGAGCCCGGCGCAGCCCAGTGCTACCTTCCGCGCGTCACGGTTAGCCAGCTCACCTATGGCGATTTCCCCGTTGGTGATTACGCGGGAGATATACCGCCAAGATGCGCTCTGTTCTGGGGCTCGAATCCCGTGGTTTCCAGCCCGGACGGCAAGGTATGTTTCTCCGTAGCGCGCAGCCTTCCGAAGATCAAGCACGCGATAGCGATTGATCCGCGCCGCTCCGAAACGGCGAGAAAGTGCGGCCTTCACCTTCAGATCAGGCCCGGCTCCGATGCGGCGCTCGCGCTCGCGATGATCAATGTGATCATCGGCGAGCGGCTCTACGATCCTGAATTCATAACCAACTGGACCGTCGGGTTCGATGAAGTGCGGGCTGCCGTTCAGGACCGCGGCCCTGAATGGGCCGCCGGCATCACGTGGATCAGCCCGGACCTCATCAGACTGGCCGCGAGAACTTACGCCCGCGAGAGGCCCAACATCCTCGAATGGGGCGTCGCGATCGAGCAGACGCCGAACTGCCTCAACGCAGTGCGCAGCATAGCCGTGCTCCGGGGCATCGCCGGGACCTTTGATGTGCCCGGCGGGGAATTGCTCGGCATGCACATTCTCAAAACCCCGCCCGTAAACGTGGGAAAGAATGCCGAGGACCTTGTTGCAAAAAGGCTGGGCGCCGGAAAGTACAAGTTGCTGGGAGGACAGCATGCGTTCATCCGCATGGCCCACGCGCCCACATTGTTCCAGGCTATGTTGACGGGAAAGCCCTACCCTGTCACTTCCCTGCTCGTTTTCGGCAGCAATCTCCTGACGTCGTACGCCAACCCGCGCATGATTGAGCGCGCGATGTCGGGCATGGAGTTGATCGTCGTGTCCGATTTTTTCAAGACCCCCACGGCCGAACTGGCGGACTACATCCTGCCGGCCGCCACATGGCCGGAGATCAATGCTCTCGTGGGTCTTCCGTACATGGCGGAGAACGCCGCGCTTGTTCAGCAGCGCGCTATAACGGTCGGCGAATGCCGCCCGGACGAGGAGACACTCTTCCAACTTGCATCACGGCTCGGGCTGAACTACCGGCGGGCCGATGTGCCTGAAGCGCTGGACCAGCGGCTGAGGCGGACCGGCATGACCTTTCAGGATCTGAAGACTGCCGGCTTTCATCGTCCGCCCCACGTCTATAAAAAATACGAGGCAAAGGGATTCAGAACGCCTTCGCGAAAGATCGAACTCTCATCAAGCATTCTCAGGGAGCTTGGTTACAACCCTGTCCCCGCACATCAGGAGCCTCCCGAGAGTCCGCTCTCGGAGCCGGACCTCCTGAAGGATTTCCCTTACATCCTCATAACGGGCGCGAGAACTTCGGCCTATTTCCTCTCCGAGGGCCGGCAGATCGAGTCGCGCCGGCGAACCAGGCGGGACCCGCTCGCCCAGATTCACCCGGAAGCGGCGAAGGAAAACGGGGTCGAAGATAATGACTGGATCGAGGTGACGACGCCGAGGGGCGCGGCCGGTTTCAGGGCGCGGGTTACGGAAGACATTCACCCGCGTGTTGTATCCGTGGATCACGCGTGGTGGTCTCCGGAGAAAGACACGCCTGACCACGGAGTGTGGGAATCCAACGCCAATCTGCTCACCCGCGGTGACGGTCCTTACGACCAGGCCTTCGGAAGCAGCCAGCTGCGCGGCCTGCTCTGCCGCATCACCAGGCGCCTGTCCTCTTGAACAGGGTGACGATCGTCTTGAAAATGATTATGACATCCAGCTTCAACGACCAGTGATCCACGTACTCGAGATCCAGTTTCATCCACTCCTTGAAATTTATCTCGTTCCGCCCGGAAGCCTGCCACAGCCCCGTGAGCCCAGGCTTCATGGAAGCGCGCCGCCTCAATTCTCCGCTGATCTCCCTCGCCTCGTAGACCGGCAGGGGACGCGGCCCGACCAGACTCATCTCGCCCTTAAGCACGTTCCAGAGCTGGGGCAGCTCATCCAGACTGAATCGTCTCAGCCACCGGCCCGGCCCGGTCACCCTCGGATCGTCAGGCGCCTTGAAAACAGGGCCGTCCATCACGTTAGCAGCCAGCGCCTTTTCCCGAATGCTCTCGGCGTTTTCGACCATGGTACGAAACTTGTACATCGTGAAAGTCCGGCCGTTCAGCCCCATGCATTTCTGCAGAAATATGACAGGCCCCCTGGTGGTGAGCTTGATCAACAAGGAAATCGCGAGCATCAGCGGCGAAAGGACAACCAGCGCCGTGAGCGAAAGGAGGACATCCATGCCGCGCTTGATAAACGCATCGCGCGACTTCGTCGCGCGGGACACGAACGCGACAACCGGCATACCCGGCACCTCGTCGTTCTCCGCCACGCTTGCCGTTTCCTCAAACATGTTGCCGATGAGCCTTCCGCGTATACCCATCCTCGCGCACACGGCCAGATGGTGTTCCAGGTCGGCGCTGGAAGTGACCGGCGCGGCGAAAAACACCTCGTCAATCGGATTGTCGTGGAGGAACTTTTCCAGATCGGACACCATTCCGACGACCGGAACATTCAGAACGGTATCGCCCACCTCCCTCGGGTCGGGCGAGAGAATACCGGCCACGGCGAAACCGGCGTCAATGGCCAAGGTGAAACGTCTGAGCGGCTCGAACAGAACAGTCCGCTTGCCCACCAGGAGAACCTGCTTCGAATCAACACCGCCGGCCCTGACGAACCGGAGCGAGGCATACAGCATCACCTTCTCCGCGGAGAGAAGGAGCATGCTCACCGCGGTGAACAGGAAAACGAAGCTCCTGTTGATCTCGTGAAAAGCGGCGCGAGAACATCCCTTCTGAGCCAGAACGCCAGCCGGAACGAAAAGGCCAGCACGCACAAGTCCAGGAGCATGTGCAGGAAGATGAAGTATGGCAGGCGGGAATCGCGCGGCGATTTGATCGGCGGCTTGAAAAGGCTCAGGCATATTCCAAACCCGATGGAACCGGCCCGCAGGATCAGGCCGAGAGGAAGAAAGGGAGCAAGGCCGCGGTCAAAGCGCATAACCTCCCCGCAGAACGAAAAAGACGATGCGGCAAACAGCACGGCGAACAGAGCGGCGAAGGCCAACGCCCACGGGCTTAGCAACGCAACGGGAAGCGACAGGAGCAAGCCCGCCAGCGCCGCTATCTGCACCTTGAGACTCTGCGGCGTATAGCTGTCCGTAATGACCTTGCCGACGAAGCGCCTGTAGACGGCGACGCGCCAGTAGCCCCGCCAGAACTTGTTCCTGGCATAGCGGCGCCATGTCGCCGGATGCGTATGCCGCACCCTGGCATCGGGCGCGAACACCATCCGCCTGGCCGGGCGTCCGTCCGGACCGGGCCTGCAGACAACCGCGGCCATCCGGTACGACAGGTCCACATCCTCGTTATTGGCTTTCGGAAAACTGGGATCGAAGCCGCCGACTTCATGAAATGCGTCTCTCCGGAAGGCGCCGGAATAGGTATCCACGAAATCAACGTGGTCCTTGCCCCTCATCATGTTATAGCGGGTCTCGAATTCGGCCTGGGCGAAACGCGCGGCAGGCTCCGGCTGGGCCGTGATATAGGCGCCCTTGACTCCCACTATACCGGCATCATCGAACGGGGCCAGCATTTTCTCAAGCCAGTCCGGCTCCGGAACGCAGTCGGCATCGGTGAACACAAGTATATCACCCCTTGCCAGGGCCGCGCCCCTGTTTCTGGCCTTCGCCGGCCCGCCGTGCTGAATTGACACGAGGTTCACGGGAAAAGCGCGAACCGTTTCATAGGTGTCGTCGGTGGAACCGTCATCAACCACGATGACCTCGAAAAGGTCGGCGGAGAGGGTCTGATTCCGCAAGGCGGAAAGGCACTGGACAATGGCCGCCGCCCCGTTGTAGACGGGAACAATGACGGACGCGCTTGACGATCTTCTCCCCATTCCATTCCCACGACTCGAGAAAGGAGCGCAATTCATCCAGCAGCGCCGACTCATCACCCGGTCCCACGCAACCCCTCGGACGCTCGCTTTTCCTGTTGAGGTAGATCCTGCATGGGTCCAGCGCGAACGCGCGCGTGTTCTCCGTGATTCCCTCGAAACCGGGCCCGAGCGCGGCGTCCATCTTCAGGAACGCCGTCAAGTCCTATCAGAACGGTGTGTTTTTTTGCATCTGCCGTCATGCTCAATCCTTGGTTTCAAGGAATCCCTCCAGCTTCTGCAATCGCGTGGGATGCCTCAGCTTCCGCAGCGCCTTGCCCTCAATCTGCCTTATCCTCTCCCTCGTGACACCGAAGAGGCTCCCGACCTCCTCCAACGTGCGCGGATTGCCGTCGTCAATTCCGAAACGGAGCTTGAGCACCTTCTGCTCGCGATCGGTGAGAGTCTTTATAACCTCGTGCAGCCGCTCGCGCAGCAGCGTGTAGGCGGTCATCTCCGACGGATTCTCAGCGCCCTTGTCCTCGATGAAATCCCCGAAATAGGCATCGTCGTTGTCGCCCACGGTTGCCTGCAGCGAAATAGGCTGCTGGGACATCTTGAAGACCTCGCGAACCCGCTCGACCGGGAGGTCCACCTCGTTGGCCACCTCCTCGGGAATCGGCTCACGTCCGAAATCCTGGAGCAGCTGTTTCTGGACGCGCACGAGCTTGTTGATCGTTTCGATCATATGAACCGGAATGCGGATGGTCCGCGCCTGATCGGCAATAGCGCGGGTCGCGGCCTGCCGAATCCACCAGGTGGCGTATGTGCTGAACTTGTAGCCTCTCCTGTATTCGAATTTTTCAACGGCCCGCATCAGACCGGTGTTGCCCTCCTGAATCAGGTCCAGGAACATCAGTCCCCTGTTCATGTATTTCTTCACGATGCTGATCACCAGTCTCAGGTTGGCCTCGGCCATCTCGGTCCTCGCCTTGTGCCCTTTCTTCAGCCAATCCTTCAGCTCGCGGTACTTCTTCTCAAAGGTTTCGCCGTCCATCAGGTACTCCAGCTCCATCTTCCTCTTCTGATTGCGCGCTGAGCGCAGCGGGCCGGCGGCTGCTGCCTTTTTGCGTCCCTTAAGGCCCTCAAGGCGGGCAATTTCCGCCACGCACCTGGAAAACTCCTGATAATGGACATCGGCAACGTTCACAAAATCCTCTATCGCCTTCTGCTTGAAATGAAGGTTATCAAGGCTCTTGCCGTATTCCTTAAACGCGTTATCAAAAGCCCTCTTCGCCCGGGAAGCGGATGTGGATCCGGTCTTCCGCGATAACATATTGGCGAAGTGCACCAGCAACCTGGAGTGGAACAGCTTGATCTTTTTCTCCAGCGAGGGCATGCTCCTGAAATACTTGTCGCGACTGTCGCCATGCTTATCCATGATGATACGATCGAAGCGCTCGTCACCGTCATGCAGCCGCTGCCCGAGGCCGAGATAGGCTTCCATGGAGAACCCGAACTGCTTAAACAGGGCACGGGCGTTGATCTCGGCCTCCTCTATACGCTTACATATCTCAACCTCCTGGCTCCGGGTCAGAAGCGGCACCTGCCCCATCTGGTGCAGATACATGCGTATAGGATCATCCATCACGTCGAACGTCTTGGCCTGCTCCGCGCGATCATGCTTCTCTGCCTGCTTCTTGAAATCCTCCACGTCGGCGGAGTCAATAATCTCAATATCCATGCCGCGAAGCATGAGAATGAAACCGTCAATTTCCTCGGGGTCAATAAGCTCGGTGGGCAGGCTTTCATTGATGTCGTTATGCGTGAGATAGCCCTGCTCGCGGGCCAGCTTCACGAGCAGCTTCATCTTGTCCATCAGCTCTTCACTGTTCATCTTCACCCGGACATTGGGCTTCATCGTATCAGGGACGCCCTCCGCGCCGGCGGATTTAGGGGCACCCTTGCCGGCATGAGCGGGGACGGGTGACGCCAGCGTCGCTTTCTTCTTCCGGGAAACCTCCGTCTTCCCGGCCGATGCGGACGCAGGAGCCGGCGCCTGTTTGGACACGCCGGACTTCGTGCCCGGATCGGCCTTTCCCGCTGCCGCCATTTTTGTTGCCGCGCCCGGCTTGGGCGTCTTCTTCCCGGCCGACTTCTTTTCGATGGTCTTTTTCTTGCTCATAGTCATGGCCACTCACATGAGGGTTAAACTTCCGAAAGATTCCGGTCAACACACACGAATTTCCGGGCTGTTACCGGCCCGGATCCGCCGCAATCCGTCAAATGCCGCAAAAAGCCAACGGTCGGATTCGAACCGACGACCGGCGCATTACGAATGCGCTGCTCTACCAGCTGAGCTACGTTGGCGATTGAGAAACTTGAATATTATGTCCGATCCCCCCCGTTTGTCAACGCGAATAATGAGGAAATTTCAGGAAATTTCAGGAAATTCCAGGCGTGTATTTGCTCGGGCAGCTATTCGCATTATGGGGCGGCCCCCTACCGCCTCGCGCGGCAGGATCCGAAGATTGGGGCGAAAAGGTGTGCCTTTTAGCCCCAATCTATCGTTCCTGCGACCATCCGCGAGTCTGCGGGATCGCCGAGGACGAGATCATAATAAAATCAGAACACTTAGTCGCATGCCTTAATCCCCCACCCTTTGCCGGATACCCTTAATCCAACTGCTTAGTCATTGCTTAACAGATACTTGCCGACTAAGAATGGGATCAAGCGTGGGGACAAACTGTTCCATGCACCC
>JAGYMT010000084.1 GCA_018400335.1 Kiritimatiellia bacterium
ATTGTAGAATCCATAAACTAAAGGGATGAGGACCATGACCGAAACGATATCACGCCTGCCTTTTTCCGATGCCGCCGCCGACTTTCCGCGGGTGGACTGGCGGGCGGCCTGGATTTGGTCGGACGAGGCGACTACCGGCACTCATGACTATGTTTATTTTCGGCGCGAATTCTCACTGGCGAGTCCGCCGCGCAGAGTACTGCTGCGCATTGCCGCCGAGCGAGAGGCTACGCTGTGGATTAACGGCGTTCTCAGCGACCACGGACCGCCGATCTCCGACCCGCGCTTCAAGCGATACCAAACCCACGACATCACGGAGCATTTGACGGATGGCGCCAACTGTGTGGCGGTGCGCGTTTATCATGACCAAGGTATCGGCGGCTTTACCGCTCATGCCGATGCGCGCGGTCTGCTTTGCCAGATCGAAGCGGACGGCAAGGTGCTCGTAGCAACGGACGCGACCTGGCGCGCCCGCCTGTGCCAGGCCTACCTCAAACCAACAGTGCGCATGGGCGATTCCATGTGGCCGGAAATCTTTGATGCCAAACTTGACACTCCAGGCTGGCAAATCGCGGGATTTGATGATTGTGGCTGGCAACCCGCTCGCCGAGTTATTGCTCATACCCACGGACTTTGGGGTGCGGAACAACCGCAGGCGCGGTTCTTCCCCTGGGTCAATCTGATCCCCTGTGAAACCAAACCGCTGCGGCGCACGCGCCATCGCCCGGCCGCCGTGCTGCAAATCGGCGAAGTGTTGCAGCAGCGCGAGGCCAACGCCCACGACACGGCGATACGCATGAGTCTGGAGCCCGTACGGCCATTGCAGAAGGCATCAATCATCGCCCCCGAGTCTCTGCTGACCGGAGCCGGCGCCGTCACCATACGCAATTCCTCCTCAACCGAGTCCTGCGCCACGTTCGACGGCTTGCGCAATGCCACCATCATCCTCGATTTTGGCCGACTGATGAACGCGCGATTCGGTTTTCGCCTCAAAACCCGCGCAGGCCAAGTCGACATCGGTTATGCTTACCATCTCGACGGCGGTCGGGTAATTCCATACGTGTCCAGCCGCACGGCCATCGCCGATGTTTATATTGCCCGGGCCGGCGAGCAAACCTGGGAGAGTGCCGACTGGCGTCATTTCCGTTATGTGCAACTGACCTTCCGTAACCTGCCCGATGAACTGCGGCTTGACGAGGTTTGGGCAGAGGAGGTGCAGAACCACTTTGACTCGCGTGGCTCCTTCGCCAGCAGTGATCCAAGGCTTGACCACCTGTTCGAGATCGTCCGCCGCACCACCGATCTGAGTGTCGCCGACCGCACCATGGATAATCCATCGCGAGAACGCAAGCAGTACCTGGGCGACTGCTCAGCCATCGTACCCGCCATTACCAGTTGCTTTGGCGATTGTGCCTTGCTGCGGCGCTACTTCTCTCAGAGTGCGGAGGGTCAGCACGCCACCGGTCAATATCGCTACAGCTACCCCGGTCACGACAACGACCGCGCCTCGCTCTTTGACCATGCCCTTTCTCTGCCGTTGCGCATATGGGAGCACTACCAGTCCTTCGCCGATTGCGAACTGGTGCGAGCGATGTGGCCGAGTATCGTCCGGCTTCTGGAGCTGACTGCCTCCTGCGTCAACGGCGAAGCGATGATGACTCTGCCACCCTACAATATCTGGTTTGACTGGGGGCACATGGATCGGCGCGGACATTTCCTGCCGTTGCAAGCGATGACCGCCGAAGTTATGCGCTGCGCCGCCGGGCTGGCGGAGGCTATCGGCGAATCGGGCACCAAGTGGAATGAGTTTGCCGAGCGCATGACTGCACAGATTCCGCGCTGGTACGATGAGCGGCGGAGTGCCTTTGTCGATGCGATCGTCGACGGCGAACGCCAGCCGGACGTAAGCGAGCATGCCCTCAGTCTGGTTGCCTTCTGGAAGCTGGCGCCTGCCCCGATGATTCAATCAGCACTTGACCATTGGGCGGAGAATCCAGTGGCTTTTGGGCAAACCTCGCCAGCCTGGTTCTATCTGCCTGCTGCCTTTATCCGCGCCGGACGCCCGGAGCTGGCTATCCGCTGGATGCACCATCGGTTCGTTCAGATCGAAGGCCAGGGACTCGACACTTGGCCGGAGACCTGGTGTCTGTATGGCGAGCGCACGCTCGGCACCTGGCGCTGCCGCAACAGCCGGGCGGTCGCACAGGGCGCAGGCCTGGGCGTGCCATTCGCTCTACTGCAGGAACTTTGCGGCATCCAGCCCGCCGAACCGGGCTTCACTACCGTTCGCATCCGCCCGCAACCAGGCCCGCTGACCCAGCTCACAGGCAGCATGCCCGGCCCTGACGGCGACTATTCCATGCAATTGGGAAAAAACAATACCGGCTGGAGGCTCGGCATCTATCTTCCCGGCCCTCGTCAAGTAATTCTTGAGACGGCATTCGCCCCGGAAACACGTGAAATCGTTGTGAATGGTACTCGACTCAGCGCCACTGGCGTCGTAATCATGCCGGACGGAAGAGAAACCGGACGCTTCGAATGTAATGGCGCGAAAAACCTGGAAATAGAGATTGACTGAGCTATGAACAAAAAGCACCCAAACATTCTTTTTCTGATGAGTGACGAACACCGGCCGGATGTCACCGGCTACGAAGGCAATTCCATCGTTCGCACACCGACACTGGACCGACTGGCCGAAAGCGGAGTCGTGTTCCGCAACGCCTACACGCCGTCGCCCGTCTGCGTACCCGCTCGACAATGCATGATGGCGGGACAATTGCCGAAAACGTGCGGCTGTGAAGGATGGATCGACCTGAAGCCTGGATACAGAACGTTCGCGCGGGAGTTCTCGCGCTACGCCTACACAACCACGTGCAGTGGTAAACTTCACCATCAGGGGCAAGACCAGATGCAGGGCTGGCGTACTCGCCTGAGCGGGGACATGGAGATCAGCGATGTTTATATCGAAGACAAGATAGACGGCGAGTTCACCCGTTACCGCCCCGCTCCCGGCACCGGCAAATGGTCGAACCAGCGTGAGATCGAGGAAGCCCGCCCCGCCGAAGGACCCAACCAGAAATTCGACAAACGGGCGGTGAACGCGGCGCTGGACTATTTCGACCGATATTTTGAGGATCCGCTCTACCTGCGCCCGCAATCGCACCGCCCTCTGTTGTTCAAGCTAAGCCTGCTACAGCCGCATTACCCGTTCTTTACCGAACAGAAACAGTTCGATTATTACTACGACCGAGTTCCTGTTTATCGTGACGAACCGTGCAGTCATCCCGTGCTCAGCCAAAGCCAGCAATGGCAACCGGTGAACGTTTCCGAAGAAGGCGCGCGCTCCGCAACCGCCGCATATTACGGCATGATCAGCACCGTGGATTGTTATTTCGGCCAAGTCCTGGACCGGTTGGAGAAGCTGGGGGAAAACTTGGATGAATGGATTATCGTCTACACGTCCGATCACGGGGATATGCTGGGTGAGCACGGAATCTGGGAAAAGACGCGGTTCTATGAGGGAAGCGTTCGCGTACCCCTTATTATCCGTTGGCCAAAACGGTTCGATGGCGGCCGGGTTGTTGAGGAAAACGTCAATCTCTGTGATCTGTTCGCCACGCTGTGCGACTTGGCGGGACTCGAGATCCCGCCCGGCCTCGACAGCCGCAGCCTGGTGCCATTGATGGAAGGAAAAGGAGAGGGGTGGAGCAACGAAGCAATCTCCCAGATGGACAAAGAACACGTCATGATCAAACAAGATGATCTAAAATATCAGTATTACGGTGAAGACATTCCGGAGGTGTTGTTCGACTTGGCCAAGGATCCCCACGAAATCGATAACGTCGCCGATCACCCGGCGTACGCAGGTATTCTGACGCGATTTCGCAAACGATTGGCAGAACTGGGACATGGTCCAAATGCTGACGCGAACTATAAAAATGCCGGATATGTTTGAGCCGGGGCCGATTATCTCTGGGAAACGGACGACACGGCTTGGGGACTTTCCCCAAGAAAGGCATCAATATGACCAGGATCACGACGTATGGAAATCATCGGACGGTTCTAACCGCGAAACGGGAATTCGAGCGGCTTGCGGAATCTGAATCGTTGATAAACCGGTCGCCGGCGCGAACGGCGCATATCGGTTTATTCGAGGAATTGACTGACCGCCTGACGTTGATCCGGCGCGGTCTGGTCAACTTGCACAACACCTCGCCGTGCCGGGACGCCTTCGAGTGTCTGTGCGATGGTGACGCTCTCTACCTGCTTGGCGGCACGCCAAGGGGCGTCTTGCATGCGGTCTATGCCTTGGAGGAACATCTGCGATTCCGCGGCGACCTGGCGCCGGATTGGCATGCATACGGCGTGTTCCGCATCGGCGAGCGCCACTTTCATCCGCGATTCCGCGACTGGCCGGGGGAACGTGCCGACATCCAATTTCTCAGCCGTCTAGGCGCGACCCACTGCCTCGTCAGCCATGATTGGCAGGGAAGCCTGCGGAATCTGCAGGGATACGTAACCAGCCCTATTTTCCCAGAAGCCGTGCCAAAAGACGAAGTCGCCCGCAACAACGCAGGGTTGCATCGGTTGACAGCCGATTGCTTGGACTACGGCCTGCAACTGGCGCTGTGGATTACCGAACTGCCGTGTCAAGGCGGACCGTGGGTGTCCGAGGACCGGCGGCAGGCGTGGCTGGCGCGTTTCCCCGCCGATGTACTCAGTGATTCGGGTACGTATGAAGGCAAGGTGCTCTGTTTCTCGCATCCGACCGTGCAGGCATTCTACCGGGATCTTCTGGCGCGGTTCTTCGCCGAGTTCCCGGAAATCGACACGCTCTACGTGTTCGGCATGGATTCCGGCGGCGAATTCTGCGATCACGAAACCTGTCCACGCTGCCGCGGCATGAGCCCGTTCGAGCAGCGAGACCGGTTGATCCGTTTTCTCTGCGAAGAGGGTGGCGCGGTACGTCCCGGGTTACGGGTGCTGACAACCGGTTGGCATTGGGAGTCGATGCCGGAAGAGTTCCTCAAGCGACAAGCGCGGCTGCCGCCCGCGAGTGGATTGTATATGGCCGCGCAGTGCGACGGCTGGCAGGTCGAACGGCAAAACCACGAGATGTTACGGAAGGCGCGTGGCATCTGCCGCGAACAAGGACAGTTTTTCATCGGTTACGACAACATTCATCTTGGCGATGACGCCACGCATCTGTGGGGGATTGACCTGCAGGATTTCCCCCTTGGCGTCGGCGCGAAGTTGGCCCGCTGGCACGATTTACAGGTCGATGGGATATTCGATCACTGGGGCACATACAGCGAGGTTGTTCCCAATAACTCGATCGCCTGCCGCGAATTCTTCCTGAATCCACTGGCCGATCCGGAACAGGTGGGTCGCCGTATTGCCGTCAACCAATATGGTTCGGCGGCCGGTGAGGCGGCCTTCGGAGCCTGGCAGGCCATCGAGAAGGCGCACCGCATCTTGTCGAACTGCACTTGCTGGGCTCCGCGTCAATGGCCCGGCTGGTATAAAGGCCGAGGCCAAGCTCCCCTGCCGCGGTTTTTTGATGATCAGCTCGCAGGTATGGATGGGCAACATCTGGTCGCTAAAGCGGCATTGGGATTCACCTATAACGAAGGCGATCTCGCGACCTGTCTCGATGCCGTTGGGCAGGGCTGGCGGCTCGCTGCTCCCCATTATGCCGAGGCTGCGCGACTGCTGGGCGATGCCATCGCCGCCACGGACGACGCACCCATAGGCTATGCCCATTGGTGGAACGGTGAGATCAGGCGGCCGAGCAGACGCGAGCACCTGACCCGGCACCGGATATATGTGGAATTCATGGGACTGATCGGTCGGGAAATCGGCCTGCATTTTGAATTGCACGCGCTTTTCGAGAAGTTAGAGCACGACACGGCCGCATACATGACCGATGCAAAACCCATGCTTGACGATGATTTGGCGGCCTGCCACGCTATTGTCGCATTCATCGACCGGCTCGCGCGCGAGTATCCGAAGGCGGCACCCAATGGAAATTGGCGACTTGATTACGCTCGTAAGATTGAGCAGTTAAGTGAGCATGTGGATCGAGAACAGGATAGAAGACGGATGTAGCTTCGTCTTGCACGTCGATACGGCAACAAGAAAAGAAGGACACTGACATGGCAAAAGGAACCACTCCCGCTCTCTCTCGCCCGGCAACACTTCACGTCCAATTCGGCGGCGAGATTACCGGCATCAGCATCGAGACCTACCGCTACATGCTGTCCATCCGCGACCAATTCATGACGTCGCCATGTAGGGAGGTGCGCGCATGACACACAACACAATTCAACAATCGGTCGCGCCGCGGAGTGATCTACGGGAGATGTTGCGGCAGCATGTCATCGGGCGCAGCCTGGCCTGTATGGCCGACGCCGATGCCCGACGCAAGCAGGCAACCGCTTCCGCAGCAGCGTTTGCCGCCTACCGCACGGCCATCCGCAAAGCGGTGCGTGGGTTCTATGGCGACCTGCCGGCTGGGCCGGATGCGCCGCCGCCGGTTGCAACACTGGTGAGCACGTTCTCGCACACCGGCTTCCGCCTGGAGAACGTCCTGTTCGAGACGTATCCGGGCTGGCAGGTCAACGCCACGGTGTACGTGCCCACCGAGTTCCAGCCGCCATATCCGGTGGTGATCGTGCCGGTCGGTCACTCCGGCAAGCAGTTCGAGAACTACCAACTGCCTTGCCAGTACTTTGCCCGCGCCGGATACCTGGCGATCTGTTTCGACCCACCGGGTCAGGCCGGGGAAAAGCGGCCCGGCAACGACCATTTCAACGACGGCGTGCGCGATTACCTGATCGGCCGGACCTCCAGCCGCTATTTCATCAGCGATGCCATCCGCTGCATCGACTACGCTGCCACACGCAACGATACCGACCTGGCGAACGGCGTCGCCATGACCGGCGTTTCCGGCGGCGGCACCACCACGACCTTCGCGGCGCTGTTGGACGAGCGCATCCGCGCTATCGGCCCGTGCTGCTGCGTGACGCCGTTGGCCGACCTGGATATTTCTCAATGCTATGCCGGTTGCCCCGAAACGCACATGTTCCGGCGCTATGCCGAGGGGATCGACGAAGTGGATCTGGTCTGTGCCGCCGCGCCCACGCC
>JAGYMT010000085.1 GCA_018400335.1 Kiritimatiellia bacterium
GATGCGGATTTGAAGGGTAAACGTGTCTTGATGAGGGTGGACTTTAACGTGCCCCTCGAAGGCGGAAAGGTTGCCGATGACACTCGCATCACGGCTGCAATGCCGACCATTCGTTACGTTCTCGATCAAGGCGCCTCGCTCGTGCTTATGAGCCATCTCGGCCGGCCGAAGGGGAAGCCCTCGCCCGAGTTCAGTCTCAAGCCGGCGGCGGACAGGCTTTCGGAACTGCTTGGCCGCGAGGTCGCCTTTGCCTCCGATTGCGTCGGCGCGGAAGCGGCTTCAATGGCGAAGGCGCTGAAGCCCGGTCAGGTGCTCCTGCTGGAAAACCTGCGGTTCCACGCCGAGGAGGAGGGTAAGCCGGATATTCCCAAGACGGCGTCCGATGATGAGAAGAAGACGGCCAAGGCTGCGATGAAGAAATTGCAGGCTGCGTTTGCCGCGGAACTGGCCGCGATGGGCGACGTCTACGTGAACGACGCATTTGGAACGGCGCACAGGGCCCATGCGTCCATGGCGGTCGTAACCAATCATTTCCAGGAGCGTCTGGCGGGATTTCTGATGGAAAAGGAAATCGAGCACCTAGGGAAGGCGCTGGCCGACCCGGAGCGCCCTTTCGTGGCGATAATAGGGGGAGCAAAGATCAGCGGCAAGATTGATGTTCTCATCAATCTTATGAAGAAGGTTGATGCTTTTCTGGTCGGCGGCGGAATGGCCTACACGTTCTACCGCGCTCGCGGTCTGCCCATCGGCAAGTCGCTCGTTGAGGAGGATAAGATTGATCTTGCCGGCGATATTCTCGATAAGGCCCGCAGTTCCGGCGTTAACCTGATGCTCCCGGTTGATCATGTGGTGGCCGATGCGTTCAGCGCCGACGCCAACGTGAAGACCGTGGACGAGAAGGGGATAGAGGACGGATGGATGGCTCTCGATATAGGACCGCGCACGATCGCCATGTTCGAGAAGGAGATTTCAGGGTCCAAAACCATAGTCTGGAACGGACCGATGGGGTGTTTTGAAATGGCGCCTTTCGAGAAGGGCACGGAGGCGGTGGCAAAAGCCATCGCGGCAAACGGGAACTGCGCCAGCATTATAGGCGGCGGCGACAGCGTGAGCGCCGTTAATAAGTTCGGATTGGCCGATAAGATGACTCACGTGAGCACCGGCGGCGGAGCCAGCCTCGAGTTCCTGGAAGGTAAGGAACTTCCCGGGGTTGCCGCACTGAGCGATAAGTAATTACGGCGCACGCCCGGCGCGAGTGGCGCCGCTTGAAGCGTACGCTTTTACATTATGAACTGGAGCGAAAGTTGAACACAAGAAGAAAACCCATCGTGGCCGGCAACTGGAAGATGAATAAGAACGCCGCCGAGGCTTCGGCGCTCGTGCAGGAAATCAAGCAAGGGCTGGACCACAAGAAGGGCGTGGACGTGATTGTGTGTCCGCCCTTTACCTCGCTGTCGGCGGTGAGCGCCATCATCACGGGCAGTGGAATTCTGCTTGGCGCTCAGAATATGCACTGGGAGAAGTCAGGCGCGTTTACCGGGGAGGTCTCGGCGGAGATGCTGCGCGAGCTGTATTGCCACTATGTGATCCTTGGACACAGCGAGCGGCGAACCCTTTTCGGCGAAACCGATGAAGGCGTTAATCGCAAGGTTGAAACCGCACTCGCCAGCCACCTGGTCCCTATCGTGTGTGTCGGCGAGACGCTCGATCAGCGCAATGCCGGCAGCATGGAGGATATTCTCGCCACCCAGGTTAAGGACGGTCTTGCCGGCATAGACAAGAAGGATCTGAAGGATTTTATCGTTGCCTACGAGCCGGTTTGGGCGATTGGAACCGGCGTGAGCGCTACGGCTGAGCAGGCGCAGGACGCCCATAAGTTCATCCGCGGATTGCTCAAGGATATTTCCGATGATAAGACAGCGGCGGCCGTTCGCATCCTTTACGGCGGAAGCGTGAAGCCGTCAAATGCAAAGGAGCTTTTCGGTCAGCCGGATATTGACGGCGGTCTTATCGGCGGCGCGGCTCTGGACGAGGACTCATTCCTCGCGATCGTTAACGCGGCATTGCCCGCATGAACCACGGAGTGCATTTTTCGCCATGGAAGTTCTGAAAATTTTTCTCATAGCAATAGAGGTGATCAGCAGCCTCCTGCTCATCGTGGTTATTCTCCTTCAGAAATCCAAAGGTGAAGGACTGGGTATGGCGTTTGGCGCTGAGATGGGCGAGGCGCTGTTCGGGGCGCGGGCCGGAAATATTCTGATAAAGGCTACCATCTGGCTCGGCGTGATTTTCATGCTGAATACGGCTGTCCTGGCAAAGATTTACACCCGTAGTCAATATCGCTCCCTGGTCTCCAGGGATGCGCCCGCGCGCGTGGAAGATGCCGCTCCGCCTTTGCAATCGGGCTCGGGCACAGAGGAACCTGTTTCGTATCCTTAGGATGGAACATGCCGCCAGTAACCGCGTTATTCCGGCTTCCCCGCATCATCTTCATCTGCTTGCTGCTGGCCTGCACCGGATGCGGCGGGCGTCGCGCTGATGATCAAGCCGGTTCTGTGAAGCAGGAAACCGTGTTCCGGGGCGTGTCCTCTCGCATTCGCGGTTTCGATCCCGTTCTTGCCGGCGATGTCGCTTCCTCCCTGGCCATTAGTCGCGTCTACGAGGGACTGTTGCAGTATTCCTACCTTGCTCGCCCTTACCGGGTCGAGCCGCACCTTGCGGCTTCCATGCCCGATGTTTCGGATAACGGACTGGTCTACACTTTTCGCGTCCGGCCGGGCATCTTCTTCCAGGACGATCCTTGCTTTGTTGAGTCAGGCGGGGCCGGACGCGAGCTTGTCGCCGGGGATTTCGTCTATTCGATCAAGCGTATTGCCGACTTGAAGAACAGGTCCACCGGTTATTGGGCCTTTAATAACCGCATCAAGGGCCTCGACGAGTTCCGCGCATCCACCGCCGGGGAGGAACCCACCGATTACGACGGCCAGGTGGAGGGATTGCGCGCTCTTGACCGGTATACGCTCCGGATCGAGTTGAATGAACCTTATCCCCAGCTTTTGTGGATTCTCACCATGCACTACGCCTTCGCCGTGCCGCGTGAGGCGGTGGCGTTTTACGGGACCGATTTCGTCAACCACCCGGTCGGGACCGGCCCGTACAGGCTGGTTTCCTGGCGCAAGAACTACCGGCTCGAGTTCGAGCGGAATCCCAAGTGGGCGGAGACCGGGCGCGTGGAGCGCTATCCGTCGGAGGGTGAGCCGGACGATGAGGATGAGGGCTTGCTCGCCGCCGCCGGCCGGCAACTGCCGTTTATTGACAGGATAGTCCAGCTCGTGGTTTCGGATGTCTCGACGCACTGGCTGATGTTTCTCACCGGTCAGATCGAGGCCTCCGGAATATCGCGGGATAATTGGGACGCCGTGGTGACTCACGAGGGCCGGATTTCCGGACATCTGGCGGATATGGGGATCAGGATGTATTCAACACCCACGTTGAATACGTTCTATATCGGATTCAACATGGATGATCCGGTGGTTGGCACCAATAAGCTGCTTCGTCAGGCGCTGACCTGCGCGTTCAACAGCGAGCAGTATGTCCGATTCTACAATAACAGGATGGTTCGCGCGAAAGGCCCGATCCCGCCCGGAATAGCCGGATACGACGATAAGCCGTCCGCGTTCCCTTTCGATCTCGATCGCGCCAGACGACTTCTTGCCGAGGCCGGGTATCCGGAGGGGCAGGACCCGGAAACCGGACGCCGTCTGCGGCTCTCGATTGACGTCGGGAGCGCCAGCGATCCTGAGACCCGGGCATCAATGGAGCTGATAGGGGATTTTATGAACCGGATCGGCGTCCTGCTTGAGCCGGTCTATAATAACTGGCCGGCCTTTCTGGAAAGACTCGAGCGCCGCCAGATCCAACTATACAGGCTCGGGTGGATAGCCGACTACCCGGATGCCGAGAATTTTCTCCAGCTCTTCTACGGGCCGAACAGGTCGCCCGGTCCGAACCATAGCAACTATTCCAATCAGGAATATGATGATTTGTACGAGCAGGCGCGCGTGATGAGTGACTCTCCCGAGAGAACGGTTCTGTACAAGAAGATGGCCGATATCGTGATCGAGGACTGCCCGTGGATCTTTATGAGCCATCCACTCAGCTACGGCCTGAACCACTGCTGGCTGATGAACTACAAGCCGCATGATTTCCCATACGGTATGTCAAAATACTATGCAATTGACGAACAGTCGCGCCGAGCATGGGTCGCGATGCACGGAGCGGAATGACTACGGATTAACCGGCTTCTCGTCAAATGCCATCGCCCGCACCTGCTCCTGCGTGAGCGCCGTCTGGAATAGCGCCAGGTCGTCGAGGACCCCGTTCAGCGTGCTGTCACCCGTGAAGAAGGCGAGAAACAGGGTCTTGTTGTCGAATGGCCGGCCGCTGATGTATTCAAAGCCGTCCACGTGGAGCCTGTAATTATCCTCGGTGTCCCACGTGAGCGCGATGTGGTGCCACCGGTTTTCCCAGTCAAACGGCACAAACGTTATGTCGGAGTTTGAAAGGCGAATGCGGCCCGATATGTGATCCATGTAGTTCGCCGCCGGCCCCAGGTGGAGAATGGTCTCGCGAGTTCCATCCTTTGGGCTCCAGCCGGGCTTGAACCAGAAACTTATGGTTCCGGTTTTCCGCCAGTTGGTGAAGAAGTCGTTGCTCGTGCTGATCTTGAGCATTTCCTGCGCTGAGTCCATGCCGCCCGGGATCCATGTCAGCGGCGAAATCGAGGCGCCGCGCGCGGAAGAGGCCGGGTTCCGGCGCTCAAGCGCGAGGCCGTCTACGTTAACGGCGGCCTTCTGTTTGTCCGTTGTCACGAGGACGATCTGCAGCTCCGATTCCAGCGCCATGCCCTCGGGCGCTTGTTTTCGCCATTCGGCGCCGTGGTTTCCGCCGATGCTGACCTGATCGAACTGGTACCTGAATGTGCACGAAAAACGCTGCCATTCGTCGGAGAGGCAGAAGAACAGAGGATCGCCAACCTGCTCGCCATCCGCGTCCTTCAACAGAAGCTGCAGACAGCCTTCGCCCCGTGCGTAAAGAGATGCAACGAAGACGGACGGTACGATGTTCAGGCCATTATACCAGCCGCGCTCCACCTGTGCCGTGATGACCACTCCTTCTTCGATGTCGTTGCCTGGAGTGATAACTTTGAGCGACTGGCTGCCCTGCCATTTGTGGTCGGTCGCCGCCGAGAGCGAACTGCCGCCCTGCGCCGAGAAGCCCTCGACGCCCTTTTCCACGTCGGCTTGATTGGCGGAAAGCACGTTCATGTGCTGTTCTTCAAGCAGGATGCCCTTTCCGAACTTGCCCTCGACAAAACGTGGCGCATGCGGCGCCGATTCCCTGCCTTCCACAAACCCGGCCGTCTGTCTCTCGAAAGTCACCGGCGCTCCGAACCCTGCAATGTGTTCCGGCTCAATGCTCTCATCAAATCTGAAAAGTGTCATCAGCCCGGTATCTGCCGGCGCCTGCTCCGCGGCCTCGGGAGATGCCTCTTCCGCCGGTTCTTCCGGCTCCGTATCATCGGCGGAAGGAGCGGCGTCGGGCTCATCCTTTTCCGGCGCGGCCTGGCGGGCTTCTCCGGAATCAGTCTCCGCGTTTTCTTCGTCTGCAGGTTCCGCCGCGTCCTGCACGGTTGACTCGATCCCCTGTTCGAGGGCTTCCGCCGGCTCGGTCACCTCAACAGTGACCTCCTCGTCCACCAACTCCTGTGCCGTGCAGCAGGCAACTGCCAGCAGGCTTGCGACCAGTACAACGGATAGTTTCTTCATATGCCCTCCCTGAGAATGAATGCCCCGGACAAATAATAAGAAACAATACCACGCGGAAGCGCCCTCCTGCAAGAACGAGTTTTGGCTCTGCAGTATTTCACATTCGACAAATGCTCGTTCTTCCCGATCGCGGGTAGCTATAGGGGGGAGTAAGCCGGTGGAGTAAGCGCGCCGCCTAAGAAGGGGTTTAAGAACGCGTTTAAGTAGGGGATGCAGCGATGGCACAACTGTTTGGACATGAGAAGCTGATCGTGTACCAGAAGGGAATGCGTTTTGCGGTGGCCCATAGCGCTTTGCTCGATGGGCTTCCCAGGCGGGTTGCTGCGTGCGACCACTTGGACCGTGGGGCAGAGAGCATTCTCGTCAACATTGCCCACGCCAGTAACCTCTGGTCTCCGAAGGAGAGGATTGTCTACCTGGGATATGCGAACGGTTCTGCGCTCGAGTGCGCAGCATGCCTGGATGTGTGTGTCGCAAAGGGCCTGTTGTCTGCCGAGGATGCTTACCCCGGCAAAAGTTTGCTGGCCGAGATCGTTTGCATCCTTATCACCATGCGGAACACAACGATCAATAGGGTACGTGAAGGTGATGCGACGTATCGCACGAAGAAGGGGCGGCTATTCAATCACGAGGATTTAGACGTCTATCAGGCATCGGTTCAAATCTCAGCTTGGGTAGAGTGCATGCTGGTCCAGTTCGCTTGCAGCGCGGACCTGCTATCGAAGCTGGACAAGGCAACGACGGCAATTCCTCTTAACATTGCTGAGGGTACCGGGCGGTTCAGCGGAACTGATCAATCGAAATTCTTTGGGATTGCTTACAAAGCGACGGTGCAGTCGGCGGCGCTTGTGGACCTTGCTGTAGCCAGTGCCTCTGCGGACCCCTCGCGTGTAGAAGAAGGACGGACCTTGCTCAGGCGTATCGCCGCCATGCTCACATCACTATCTAAGGTTGCAGCCGATGGCGCGTCGTATGACACTTACTCTCACACTTAAGCCCATTCTTAAACGGCATACTTACTCCACCGGCTTCGTCGAGGTGTTCGATTGCTACATCTCACATTATTTGACCCAAATTGTCCAGGATTATTTGGTTTCTTTGGGCGGTGTGCAGGACATGTAGCCTGGGCTTGGGATTGCATCGCGTGGCGCTATGGTTTGTATGCACTTTTCTGATCGTGCGCATATCCGTTTTTGATAGATGAAGCATTATTGCGCGCGAGAGCGAGGCGATGATCCAGGATAGGCTGAAGGAACCACACGGCTTGCGTGAAACTGTAGTGTTTTACGGTCATAACCATATCGATGGGGTTGAAG
>JAGYMT010000086.1 GCA_018400335.1 Kiritimatiellia bacterium
CGACGCGCAGCCGGCCGTCCTTGCCCGGCATAATGTCACCGAACGGGATGAGACAGCCTTCCGGTGAAGAGCCCCGACGGGCGATTTCCGGCCAATCTCCGGCAAAGGCTCCAATGTTTCTCTCCCATGTTCGCCCGCCGTCGGCGGAGCGGCTCACGACCGGGCTCAGAATTTTCCCCCTCCCCTCGGCCGCCGGGTCCGACCAGCCCGAGGCGATGACAATCAGGTCGCCGTTACACGCGAGCCCGGCGGCCACATTGGCCCGGGCGGCTCGTTCGTTGTCACGGGGCGCCGGCGTGCCGCGCTTCTCCCAGGTGCGGCCGCCGTCTTCGCTTGCCCAGCAGTCGACATCGGCAGGGTGTGACAGATGGCCGGGCTGGTTGTGAATGACGGCCACAACTGTGCCGTCTTGCAGCAGGGTCAGGTTGGGCCAGGCGCAAACGTTTTCTATCGCGACAACCGGTTCAGGCCGAGTCCCGTCCCGCCCCCGCACGTAATTTTGCGGCTTGCAGTCAGATGAACAGTTATGTCGATTAGACATTTATGGCATCCTCCATTAGTTTCAGGTTTAAAGTAAATATTCAGTGAAACACGTTGGCCACTGTAGAATTTATGATACTCACTTTTGATTTCTTATTTAACTATATATTTTACGATCTGTCCTCACCTCGTCAAATGAATGGGCCGATAAATCTTTTTTTAACCCGGTGGCATTGGGGTCATATCTTTTCGTGGGGGTCGGACTTTTCGTTGGTTTCGTTGGGGTCGGGCCACGATATGTGCTTATTTAACAAGTCGTTATCCATAAGAAATGCTTCCAACTCGTAAAAGTGTACGCCGATCTAACTTGTAATGGTGTACGCTTATTGACACGCAAGTTGAACGCCCGGAGTAGCGGATTTTGCGTGGCGTCGGATTTTTCGACAATCGTAGTTCCAAAGCGGCACTCATCGTGCCGCACTCCAAAATCACCTGCTCAAAGGCAATGCCGCCCAAGCTTAATGGTTACCTGAAAATCGGCTGTAAGCAGGCGGAACCTCTCTGACATAATAGCACTGTGCCTTCTGATCGGCAAAGAATTGCTGTGATTGCTGCGGGAAGGAATAACGGACAATGCGGTTAGCTTTACAACATTTCCCAATGCCCAAATTTTTATTTTTAAAGAAACAAGGCGTCATCATGGCCCCGGCCCCATCGACTCAATTCAGTATGGAGACGGCTCACCATATCCCGGTGTTCCGTGTCCCGCGCCAAATTGTTCATCTCAAGCGGATCCTCCTCCAAATCATAAAGTTCCCTGCCATCCGGCGGACTGAATACGTATTTGTACCGTCCATCGACAACGGCGCGGCGATGGACTCCCTTAACAGGATTGCCGGAATACTGAGCGAAGACGGCACGGTTCGGAGGATCGATCCCCCGGCGCAGGGTCGGAACGAGCGACACCCCGTCGAGATCACCCGAACCCGGCAAGCCAAAAATCTCCAACAGCGTGGGGTTCACGTCCAGGTGAGAGACAGGAACGTCGACGGCGTTCTCGCCGATTCCGGGTCCGGCAAAGATCAGCGGAATTCGCAGCGCCTGCTCGTACATCTCCATTTTCTGGTACATGCCGTGCTGACCGAGGTGGTCGCCGTGGTCCACGGTGAAGACCTTGAGCGTCTCGATTCCGTTTCCCGCCTCGACCGTTGCCTCCAGGACACGGCCGAGTCCCTCGTCGGCCATGTTGACCAACCCAAGATGCGCCGCCCACACCTTTCGCCAGTCCTTCTCGGACAGACCCTTCGCGAGCTGCGCGGGCACGCCGTTCCGGTATTCGGGCGGTTCGCCCTCGGAATGTACCCCCGTGTTGGCGGGCAAGTCGATTTTCCCGGGATCAAACATGGATGCGTAAGGTTCCGGAATGATCAGCGGCGGATGCGGCGCCCAAAGACAGAGGAAAAGGGCAAATGGTTTGGCCCGGTCCCTCTTGACAAAGTCCGCCGCCTCCCTGCACCAGAAAAGATCCTTGAAATCGTCGGCTTGCCCCGGCCAGACCTCCGTTTGAGTTCCCGAATAGCCGCATTCCACGATCTCGCCTTCCCGAAGTTCCGTGACGCGTCGACGGAACGCGCCTCTGGGCGGTTTGAACTTGTCGAGGCCGGCCTCCCGGCGGTGGGCCGCGTAATGGTCGCCGCTTTCCCATAACGCGAACGGCAGACGTTCTCGAAGGGACGGCTTCACGCGGATGTGGTCCACGCCGACGTGGGCCACGTCGTATCCGGCTTGAAAGAGCCGCTCGTGGATCGTGGCGTGGTCGCCGGCGGTTATCCCTTTCCAATCATTGATGACGACGCCGTTTTGGGTGGGGTACTTTCCGGTGGCCAGGGCCGTCCGGGCGGGAACGCAGAGGGGGCAGGTGGAATAGGCGCGACTGAAACAAGTTCCGGTCGCCGCCATACGGTTCAGATTCGGACAGACCTCGACGCCGGCCTGGACCATTCCCAGGCTGTCCGCGCGTTGATGGTCCGTCATGATGAAAAGCAAGTTGGGCCGTGACATGTTTTCCCCTTTCATAATATGTTGATCATTTTTTTCTCTGACAACGCGCCATGGGGACCGCGCAGTGTTACCTAATTCCACCATTGATCCCATACTATGATGGTCGGCATAAACCAAAAAATCAAAGTTCTGTTTCGCCTATTTCCGGAATCGAAAACTGAACAAATCGGCGTCTTTGAGGGCAAAACGCATACGCACCATGCGGCCGGCATGGGCGCCGACGTCCGCGCCGTTTCGCCAACGGACAACCCGGTCGATCTCGTCACCAACGATCTCATGGCAATCCTCAAACGCGAAACCCTCCAGCGGTTGGCCGCCGAAATCCTCCAACTGGACCCGAATCGATCCGGCGGCGGAAGTGGAAAAGTTAATGGACAACGTCGAACCCCCGAAATGAAACGGTTTAAGGCTGAACTGCCCGCCGCTGAACGGGGCGTTGACCGAAACGAATCCGTCGATCCGGAGGGAATGCCGGCGGAAGCGCGATCCCGGCTCGCCCCAGTAGTTCTCCACCACCAGGAAGGAAAGTTCGTCGAACCCGCCCTCGATGGTCGAGGCAGTCTCGAACATGCCGAGAGCCTGGTAGTTGTCGCCGTAGACCCAGTTGCCCGTGGTCACCGGGCCCGGGCGGATGAACGCCTCGTCCCAACGCTTGAAAACCTCGCCGTCCCGGCTGGACATGAACAAACTGTCGGTCAGGGCCGCGCCCATGCGCTCGTTCAACGACGCGCGGAACCGGCGTTTCTCCAGTTCCGGCAGGGCCTCAATGGTCGGCGACCATTTCCGCTCGGTGTAACGGGCGGGGAATCCGACAAAAATGTGCGGCGCCCGGTAATAGGGCTGGACCTGGCTGGTGTAGAGTTGCGTCGTCGGAGAACCGGGATACGCCAATTCCACTACGCTCTCCCAATGACGGAAATCCTTCGAAGTGGCTGTCTTGATCGTCCTGACCTTGCTCGGCTTGCCGTAGTCGCGATAATCGCGGAAGTAGATTCGGTACTCGCCGCGCTCGGCGTCCCAGAAGGCAAGATTTTGAGAGTCAAAATAGCCGTGCTCCCGGTTTTTCAGGAGGGGGGCCTCGCTCATCAGTTTCCAATGGATCCCGTCCGGGGACACCGCGGCGTGCAGGTCGCCTCTGGTGGTCTTGGCTTCGGGACCGCTGACTCCACCCACCGCCTTGTAGCGTTCCTCTGGGAGGCAGTCCGGATTGTCGTCCCGGAAGGGAGTGAAGCCGTGGACGGCCTTTCCATCCTTGCCGAAACCGACGTGGATGATGTTGTTTTTCGTGCATCCCTGAAACTCGTGAAATCCCAGTTCCGGCCGTTCCCAACGCAGTCCGTCGTCGCTCTCGGCGTAGCAGATCCAAAGCGGATGCGGCGGAAGTTCGTGGAGCGTTTCGAATCTCGGGTATCCCTTATAATACATGCGATATTTGCCCTCGTCCTTAAAGACGGTGACGTAGCCGGACAGCCCGCCCTCCCAAGGTTTGCCCGCCTCGAAGACGACTTCCCTGGGTGTTGGATGGTGGAGCTTGAAAGAGGTGTCGTTCATTTGATCCCCCAGGAAGTCGTCGATGAACAACTCGCGGCGCGTGCCGATACGCGGCCGTTTCAACTGGCTGACGACGATCGGGTCGCCGGGTTCCCGGCCATTGATGACGTCGTCCTCGGTGATTTTCCGCAGCAGAATCTCGCCGGCGCCGGTGCGCTGGCGGTCGTGGATGATCCAAATCGTTCCGTCCGGAGACTCCTTGGCGTCGGGGTAGCTGACGTCGTCGCGCTCGTCGAGGAGCAGATGGTGAATCCACGTCTTGCCGTCGTCCTCGGAGAGCGAGGCGGTCAGATGGTCGCGTTTGGTGAAGTTTCGATGGTTGATCAACAGCAGGCGCCCGGAGCGCAACCGCCGAATGTGAAATCGGGCGTTGGGTCCGTCGATGACGACGTCGGGCGAGACCTCCCACGTCTTGCCGCCGTCACGGGAGATCGCCTCGCCGATGCCATCCTTGCGCCGAACCAGCATCCACAACGAGCCGTCGCGTCGCTCGATGATCATGTTCTCGTCGGGCCCGTTGTTCGGCACGTCGGCGGAGCCGAGCAGTTCGAAAGTCTCGCCTTGATCCCGGGAGATGGTGACGTTGGAGAAGGCCTCCTCGGCAATGACCAATTCATAAGGGGCGTTGTGGGACCACACCGCCGTCGGCAGCAACCAATCGCCAGACTCCAGAACCGTGGGCTTGTTCATCATGATGCCGTTGGCGATCCGCCGCGGTTTCGTCCAGTCGCCGTTGCGATCGTCGGGATTATCGAGGTAAATCGCCCACACGCCGCCGCGGCCGTCGAAGGTCTTCCCGCAATGCCTGGTCTGCATCCAAAACAGCCAAAGTCGTCCGAGCGGATCAATCCACAGCACGGGGTCGGAGGCGCGGATATCGGTGGGCGGATCGACGGCGAGAACCGGCTTGGACCACGTTTCGCCGTCGTCATCGCTGGTGACCAGCACGATATGGTTGTTCTCGTCTTCGGTGCGGCCGCCGGTGTACCATGCCGCCCAAAGACGGCCGTTTCCGGTTTGTTCAATCCCGGGGATGCCCTGCCAGTTTCGGACCGACTCCCCATAGGCCGGCCCCGGCTTGAACAGCACCTCGACCGGTTCCATGGCGGGGTCTTTGGTTCTTTTCACCATTATTTTCATGATAGTCTTCTCCCGAATCAATGAGTGTTTTTTTTCGTTTATTGCCCAAAGTCCCTTTGGGACGACACGTCGTTTTAGCCACGCGGCGTCAGCCCGTGGAAACGGGGGACCGCACCCCATCGAATGAGCCCCCGCTTTAGGGGACGGCACCCCGCGGTGACGCATTCAGGCGAAATATCTCTGGTTTCGATGGTAGGGTCAAAGTCAAGGAATTAACGATGTGCTGAAAAGTTAATTTTAACGTTTGTAGCTCGAGAGGCAGGGAGATGTGGGGCCGTCCAGCGGCACCAGCTCGCCGTCGTGCACAAAACCCTCCGGACGCCCCTTCAGTTCTTCAATAAGTGTCCGGCGAAACCGCGACAGAACGACATCATATTCGGGATCATCGGCCAGATTAACAAGTTCCGCGGGGTCCGATTCCAGGTCGAAAAGCTGCTCGACCGCTGTGCCGGGGTACCAGATATATTTCCAACGTTCGTCCGTAATATATTGCTGTCCCGACCCTGTCGTCGGCACCGCAGAGCACTCGCCATGGACATAATCCCGCCAGGCGGAATCGCCCTTCAGCATCGGCAACAGGCTGCACCCGTCAATATCACCCGGTGGATCCACTCCGGCGGTCTCCAGCAGGGTGGGCATGACATCCTCAAGCGTCACCAGCTTATCAACACTGCGGCCGGTGTCCATATTCATACCGGGCGGAGGCTTCAGCACGAAAGGGATGCGGGCACTGGGCTCGTAACCGCTGCGTTTCCTGAACCACTGATGATCGCCGAGCATCTCCCCATGATCGGAAGTGAAAAGCACCAGCGTATTCGACGGCAGTTCATTGATGATGCGCCCGATCTGGTCATCGATATGATTGACACAACCGAAATAAGCCGCCCGAAGCTGATGCATGACCTGCGGCGAGGGCCAATATCGCCAGGGCGTAACCGGAAAGCCTGTCGAAGGTTCATCCCACTTGCGGGCCCATTCGCCGACGACAGGATCGGGCAGATCCATGTGAAGATAACGATTGTAGTAGAACTCGGGCGGACAATGGGGTTGATGGGGCTGGTGAAAGCTCACGTTCAGAAAGAAAGGCACGGTCGGGTCACGGCGTTGGAGAAACTCCAGAGCCTGAGTAGCACACCAGTTGGTAAAATGCAGGCGCTCGGGCAGATGCCAGGGGCGCACCGGCGCTCCGTTCTGATTGACACCATGAGCAAGACCGGCATCCGGCAGATGAACACCTTCCCGGCGCAGATAACGGGCATAGTCGCTGTCGCTCCCGAAAGTAACGGGCGAGTCGGCCCAATCCGCACTGTCAAAACCGTAGAGTTTGCGGTGCGGCCAGAGATGAAGTTTGCCGACCAGGTGGCTCTGGTAACCCGAATCGCTCAACAAACCCGGCAGCGTGGGGCCGTCGAGACGGGTATTGTAATTCATAAAAACTCCGTGCCCGGCGGGCTTCCGCCCCGTCATGAGGCTGCGTCGTGCGGGGATACATACCGGACAGGTCGAATAGGCGCGCCTGAAATGGTAGCCCGACGCGCCAAGCGCATCAATATTCGGCGTCTGGACGGCCGGATGGCCGTCAATCCCGATACAATCACCACGCTGCTGGTCGGTCATTATCAACAAAATATTGGGACGTTTTCTTTTCATAATCCCAATTATAATAGAGTTCACGGTACCGTTGCAACATGAACATTGAGACTGCTCTGATAAAACGTTTCGACAGTTAGCTTTGGGGAAAATTGCTGTAGTTTATGTTATGAAAAAACTTACATGTATTATCCTAATCATATCGTCGAATCTTACCGCGATAGCAATGCCACCTCGCTTCATCAATACCGGGCTAATATCTCGAATTTTCCAAAGCAAACTATGTGAGGTAAATATTCAGTGAACCCCGTTG
>JAGYMT010000087.1 GCA_018400335.1 Kiritimatiellia bacterium
TAATCCTGGACAATTTGGGTCAAATAATGTGAGATGTAGCACTCCTGCATCCGGGGCAGGAAGGATTTGCGCGGGGCGCATGGGTGTTCGCCCGCGCTTTCATCGTGGTTGCCGCCTGGACGCTTATGGTTCGGCCATTGCTCAACATGTGGATATCCCGTTTCCGGCGGCACAAGCAGGGCGTGTATGCGTCCGAAGTGGAACGAACGATCAACCAGATGCCGGGGCTGAGGACAATGGCAGCTGCCGCGTGGCGTCAAACCTCCGGCACAAACGGGTTCGAACGCTGGCGGAGTTTCATGGCGCGACTGATCGTCAGGAGCCTTACGGAGCAATGACCGCTAATACACATGCAAATCACCTCACGGTCATATGAATGAAAACGCGCGGAAGCATCGCCGGCAGCCGGCGTATGTCCGGCAATATCGCGAAACGACGTCCGGGGAACATGATCTCCATATCGGCGAGCGAGTTCTCCTCCGTGGAAAATGCAAAGGTGTGTATACCTTGTCTCGCGTTCTCCTCGCAAGCCATGCGTACGTCATGCTGCGCATAGCGTGAGACGTGGTCATAGCCCTCGTCCATCGGTTGACCGTCCGTCACGAGCAGGATCAGGCGCTGACGGTTCGGCTGAAGAGACAGCAGATGTCCCGAATGCCGGAGAGCCGGACCAATGCGAGTCGAACTTCGCGGCCACGCGGCCATTATGCGCCCGATCGCGGGTCCGCCCCACTCATCATCGAAGTTCTTGAACACGAGGAATTCACATTTTTCGCGTCCGCTGGAACTGAACCCGCAGATCGCGAAGCGGTCACCGAGCGCGGCCAACCCGTACCCAAGCAGTGTCGCAGCCTGTTTCTCAACGTCCAGCACCCGTGCGGAATCGCCCGACTGCGTCCCCGTGGATCCGCTCACATCGAGGAGGACGAGAACCCCCAGATCCCGGTGGTTGATCATCGGCTTTTCATAAAAGCGGGCGGGGGGCGAAGGCTCGCGCGTCCGATCCACGATATGCCGGAGGAGCAAGTCGGTGTTGATGCCGTCCCCCTCCGCCAGCCGCTTTTCTCGCCGGACTATTTCCGGCTTCAGACGCTCAAAGACCGCCTTGATCTTCCGGACATCCTGCATCAATGCAGGATCCGGGAGTGCGGCGCTCTCCGGCTCCACCGCTTTTTCATGGACGCTGCACCAGTTTGCCCGGTAGTCATTCTGCTGAAAGTCCCACTCATTATAGAGGAACGCGGCTTCAAGGGCACCCGCGGATTCATCATTCTTATCGACCTGATCATTCCCGGCATTAACACTTTTGTTAACGGCTGGAAGCCGGTCACTTTCATGCATGCGCTCGCGGTGCGAGGAAGCTGCATCCTTCAAATCAGCAATCAACTGATCGGACGGCGGATCCGAGATGCTCACGGGAAACAGAAAATCCGACAGGAACCCCATGGGACTGCCCACCCGTGCCTGCAACGAAGGATAGGCTGCAAGTATTTCATCCGGCCACGATTCGTCCAGCCGTGCCGCTGTATCGAAGCAATTAACGCAATCATCGATAATAGCGCGGAGCTTGCCGACGACCGGATTGACACAGGATTCATCAAGAGCGTCGAAGAAAAGGCTCATCGGGCCATCAGCGGCATCTCCCCCGGCCAGTTCCGTACGGATGCCCCATTTGATCATGCGCCTTGCGCCCGGCCAGCGGCGCCGGACGCGTCGCAGAACGCGCACATATTCCATCACATGGAACAAATTGATGCGCCAAGGCTCGCTCCCTGTCAGGCTCGTGCAGTCCGAATGCCGCGGGTGGCCGTGGATGAGCGCAAATGAACTCTCCATCAACATGGCGGCGGAGACAATGCCGCACAGAATATACCAACGCCGGTTCTCCACGGCCGAATCGAACCGGCGGAAGCGCTCCGGCAGGTAGACATGCCCATCGACGGCCAGCATCATGGTGCCGCGCTCGATCAGGTCATCGGAATCAAGCCGCCCAAGATCCGCAACCTCGCATGCCCTGCCCGTCAACGCCGCGATCATACCCCGCATCGCTTCAGAGATGTCACAGAGGCGGCATTCCTGGGTGATAGCCAGGATGTAGGTTTCGGATGTATTCAGCTCGCCGCGCAGGAAACTGCACCCGCACTCCTTGTTCCCTTGATGAATCTCGATAGCCACGTCAATGTATCGTTGCAGCTCCAGCGGCCGGAGCCGGCTCGAGAGGCGCTTATAGCCCGCAAGGAAGGCCATAGCCAGATCATCATCCAGCTCGCGAAGGCGGCGAAACAGGGTGAGGCATTCCCTGATTCTTTCGGGAGACGACCCCATGCCGCCGGCTGCCAGCGTTTCAAAAAAGCGCATACCGTTGTAAAGTCTTCCCTCCGCGAGCGCGCTTCCGGTTTCCACCACGTCGCTAAAGATGGACGGCAGGTTCATTATCCAGCGGGTGCGGGGATTCAAGGCGCCGATGAACTGGCGCAGCACGTGGTCGAAACAACTTTGGTCGGAGCGTTTAAGCAGATCGAAGAAGCGGGTGGTCACTTCCCGCCGCTGCTCACCGAGGAGTCCCTGACGGAACAGCTCTTCAATCGTCTTTTCGAAGATATCGCGGTAGCCCCAAGTGACACTGCGAAGCGAGAACCCCTGATAGCGGTCTTGCGAATCATCGATCGGAGCGATTTGGTCATCAGAGACCGGGTTATCAGCTTTGCTGCTTGTCGGACCCATCGCCGGTGTCCTCCATCAGGTCCCCGAAATAGAGCTGCGCGATATTTTGAATTGACTCTAGAACGTCCGGCTCATCGCTCAGTGTCTGGCTGATCGCGTGCCGGGTGGCGTCCATCGGCGAAAGTCCGCCCCGCATGAGGCGGCCCACGTATACAAGCAGGCGGCTCGATACGCCCTCGTCGAGACCAAAGCCCTTTAACTGACGGATCTTCGCGCCCATCTCGGCCAGTTTCCGGCTTTCCGCATCGTCCAGTCCGCTCTCGGTTTGAATTATCCGTGTCTCTATTTCGATCGAGGGGTGTTCGAAATTCAGGCTGGCAAAACGCTGCTTCGTTGACTGCTTGAGGTCCTTAACAATGCTCTGGTAACCCGGGTTGTAGCTCAGAACCATCATGAATCCGGCGTGGGCTCGAATAACCTCGCCTGTCTTGTCAATGTAAAGCACGCGCCGGTCATCCGTGAGCGAATGTATTATGACGGTCGTATCCTTGCGCGCCTCGACAATCTCGTCGAGGTAGCAAATTCCGCCATGTCGCACGGCCAATGTGAGAGGGCCGTCCTGCCAGACCGTCTCATTATCCTTGAACAGAAAACGGCCTACGAGGTCGGCTGCAGTCAAGTCCTCATGACACGAAACCGTCACGAGCGGCAGATCAAGCTCGTGGGCCATGTACTCGACAAAGCGGGTCTTGCCGCAACCGGTGGGACCCTTGATAATAAGCGGAATCCTCGCGCGAAAGGCTGCGCTAAACATAACCTCTTCATCACCCTGCACCACGTAGTTCGGACGTTCAGAAATCCTGAATTGTCTTAAGACCTGCTTTGTATCCATTTCGATCCCTATTTCCTTGCGGACTTAACCCGCGCCACGATCGTTTCGCCCGCCCTTGTCACATCGCCGGGCTTGACGCTCACAGTCACGTCCTCCGCGGGAAGGTACATATCCAGGCGCGATCCGAACTTCATCATGCCTATTCGATCGCCCGCTGCTATGTCGAAAGGTTTATCGTGCGGAGGCCAATAAACCACCCGCCGGCATACGGGCCCCACAATCTGGCACACCAGGCAGCGCGTTGAGTCTCCATCTATTAAAAATTTGTTATGCTGGTTTACCTCCGATGACTTCTCCTGAATCGTGAACAGGTGTTTGCCGGGAAAGTAGCCCAGGAAACTGGACATCCCCGAAATAGGTGCGCGATTAACGTGCACATCGAACAGACTGAGGTAGATGCTGATTCTCACACAATTAGTGCCAAGGTACTTGTCCTCATATATCTCAGTGACGGATGAAACCCTTCCATCGGCGCCGGCCAGAACCGCATCAAAATCGACCGGAGGCCTGCGCTCCGGATCCCGAAAGAAATACAGAAAATAGGCCGCAAGAATGAGCGAAGGAACACCGCAAGCCAGAATAAGTTTCCTCCACGCGACCCGCTTAAGGCGCAGGATCGCAACGAGTGTTCCGAACACCGCAAGCACGACGAAAATAAAAGGAAGCACTTCGGGTCTGATATTCATCATTCACCACATCCTTTTCTGCCGGGTTTCACGACCAGCGCACCAACGGGCGCTCCGATGTCAGAGGCAATCATTGGGCATTTCACCGTGAGCAGGAAGAATAAATTGCCGAGGTGATCCGATAATGTTTCATAGTTCCCCTGCCCCTTGGCGATGACGAGATCGGCTTGTTCAAAGCAATCGCGAAACTCGCCCGAACATTCGTCGAGCAGCGTGCCGGGAGCATCCGACCCGTTTGTGATGACCGGAACTATTCCTGAAATCCCGGACGTCTCCGCGTCCTCAATCGTGGCATCATTTATCACGGGAAAGCCCCTCACCGCAACGGTGATCTTGTCCAAGGGCAGTGCCTCGATCAGAAGACGGTCGAAAACTATCTCGCCTGCATTATCGGCCAGGTAGAGTATGCGTTTCGCATTATCGGCTGCCAGGAACAAATCCGAAACGCTTCCGACAAGCTGCATCTGCCATATCCCCTTCAGCTTGGCAGCCAGTTCCTCGGGCTCAAGTCTTGATTTTGATCCGGCATCCAGCATGTTTCCCGCGATCGCCAGCCGAACAACGGCCTCATGCGGATCTGCGTGGCGACGCGCAAGATCAGCCAGACCGGGCAGCAGATCAAGGGCGACGGTGTTCATGCGGTTCTTGAGCCCGGAGTACGGATCGGCATGGCCCGTCTCCTCCCGAACCAATCTCTGTAACCGCTGGGCGATTTTTACCGGCATAACAGCCCAGTCGGCATCCGCTATCTCGCGGAGGAGAGCCCTGATGAGCTGTTCCCTTCGCCGGGCATCCGGCTCCGACATTTCGACCGCCTCGGCCGCCTGCCGCACAAAGCAGGGAATACATTCCAGCGCCGTGTTCATAAGCAGCATTATCCTCCATGGAATTATGTATCACTACCCGCCGGACGGAAACATCATCGCTTCAGCAAACTGCTCCTGGAATCCCGGCGCCGTTGACAGATCCACGTGATGGGTCTTTCTCGCCATTTCCTCAGCGCGTCTTCTGGCGTTCGTGGAAAGGAGCGCCGACTTGGCGCCGGAAAGCGACACATTGCCGACATATCTTATTCGCCGGTGTTCAATTTCTTCGGGAATCAGGCCAATCCGCTGGGCACTGCTGCGGCGAATGAAGTTGCCGAAGCCGCCGGCGATCATCACGGTTTTAATATCACGCACCTCAATGCCGGCAAGCTGCAACAGTATGAAGATTCCCGCCCGGATCGCTCCGTTTCCGAGCTGCACCTCGCGGATATCGCGCTGAGTAAGGAACACGGGCGGAGCGGGCCGGCCCGGCACTGCCTCGGCAAGCACGAAACGCATTTCACCGTTCTCATCCTCCTGAACTCTTTTGGCGAGAGCAGGCGCCAAGGTTCCGGGCAGTTCGTCCTTTGACAGGAGTTGACCTTCGGGCGACACTATCCCGATGCTCAGCAATTCCGCCACGAGGTCAATCAAACCGCTCCCGCAGATGCCGGAAGGAGCCGTATTGCCTATGACCTCCAGCCTCACATCTCCATCGAACACCACCTTCTCAATTGCGCCGTGGGTCCCGCGCATGCCGCATGCTATCCTAGCCCCCTCGAATGCCGGACCGGCAGCGGCGGAAGCGGCATAGAAGTTGCCGTTATGGAAGAGAACGATTTCGCCGTTCGTTCCGATATCCACCATCAGCGCCGGGCTTTCGACGCTGTCAATACGGGTCGCCAGCATTCCCGCCGTTGTATCGCCTCCCACAAAGCCGCCGATGATTGGAAACACGTACGCCAGGGCGCCGGGATGGATGGGTATGTCGAGATCACTCGCGGGCAGCAGCAAGCCCCTCGCATGCACCGGCACAAAGGGCAGCTCCCCCAACTGGGCGGGATTGATTCCGCAGAAAATATGTTCCATGGTCGTATTGCCGGCGAAGGCCGCCTCGTAGATATTCTGGCGCTTCACCCCGGCATTCGCGCACAATTCGTCAATCATTTTCACGATTTCACGGACGACCGCCAGCCGCATTTCGTCAAGGCATCCGGGACAGGCCACAGCGTGCTTAATCCGGGAGAGCACATCATCACCAAAGCCGACCTGGGGATTCATACGCGAAACCACGCCAAGCTCACGTCCGTCGCAGAGGCTCAACAACTCGCCTACCATAGTGGTTGTGCCGATATCGAACGCAACGCCGAAACAACGATCGCTTGTGTCCCCCGCCTCGAAATCAATGAGGCGATGGTCAGCCAGAACAGCAGTACCCTTGAACCCCTGGGCGCGCAACGTGCCTGCGGCGTGCCTGACCATCCGGAGTCCTGCCTTAAAAGGGCCGGTGGCGCGCTCAAGTCTCAACAGGTCCGAATCATCATCCTCCAACGTGGGGGCTGCAAGCTCAACATAGACCTTCCGAATGGCTGAACTCACCTCCTTGAGTTCGGTTGAGTCGGAACCAGCCAGTATCTGATGCTCGCCGCCGAACAATGATGTTTCGGGAACGGAGATCACTGAATCAGTTTCCACCGGGTTCTGGCAGGCGAGGCGCCAGCCATCTTCGAGCTCGCTGACCGGGAACGCTTTGGTGTCCGCCACGGTCGGCGCTAATGCGCCGGATGTCAGGCGGACCCTGCATTTACGGCAAGTGCCGACTCCGCCGCAGGGTGTTTCTATCACGAGCCCGGCCCGCGCGGCGGCCTCGAGTATCGTGGTGCCGCGCAGAACGAAAACAGTACGGCCCTGAGGCTGAAACGTGACTTTCAATTGATTCTCTTTC
>JAGYMT010000088.1 GCA_018400335.1 Kiritimatiellia bacterium
GGCGCGCTTCCGCGAAAGCCAGCAGAACGTTCCCGTGTGTGCGCACGAGCGCGGGGATGCGGATGGTGTGGTATCCATCCGCGCGGTCCCCCGCGAAGACGAGGACGGGATCCAATTCCGGATCGAAATCCTGCTTCAGTTCATTCAACACGCGGTGCGCAGACATCTCATTGCTCCTTTTGTTGTTCGTGGTTCGTGTCTCGAGCTCTGAATAGCAATCTGTCAAAAAGCATAGTTTCTCCACCTGGAAACGCAAACAAAAAGAGTTTTATTTTTTTCTGGACTCATCCGGAATGTTTGTCATATGTTTCGGACATTGCAAACATTGAACTCACATATGGTTTTATCGACCATTGGTTCGGGTGCTTACCGGAAAACATACAACATCACGTGAACAGGGTCTTCGGGCCTTGTTAATGAAGGAAGGAAAGTTTGCATGAAACCGTGTCCGGAGTTTCTCGATCCGCACTCGCCGGAAGGCGTGTCGGTTTACCAGCTCACGCCCGAAGAGAAGCGCAGCGAGCCGGTCTACCCGGATTCGCCGGGTTTTCTGGAAGGCGGGCGCAGCCTGCTGTTGCAGACGTCCAGCGGTCCGCAGATCTGCCACTTCGATGATGGCGGCAGGTTGGAACCACTCCGGGACAGGGTTCCGGACCTGCGTGGCGCGCGCCTTGCCGGGGACGGGCGACATGTCGTCTGTACGCGGGGTGAGCCCTCGGACGATACGATTGTCTTCCACCGCATGGATCTGTTTACGGGCGAGATCGAGAAGGTGTTCATCGGCAAGGGGACGCTGCCGGGGACATTGCTGCCCGTCACCGGACTGCACATCGAGACAACCTCGTGGGACGGTACGCGTCTCGGTGCCCACGGCTATCTGGACTACCAGCGGAAATGTGACGGCGCCCACGGGATTGTCATCCTCGACACCGAAATCGGACGGACCGAGGTGGTCTTCTCCCAGAGGTACCCACATGCGCACCTCCGGTATTGCCCTTCACCGGAACCGACGCTGCGCAGAACGCTCATGGTCCAGCATCATCACGAGCGGGAGGTCGCCGAGAACGGCAAGGAGATCCGGCACCCCTGGAGTCCTGACGATCGCGGTGTCGATCTGCATGTGCTGCGCGATGACGGAAGCGGTTGGAGCGATTTGCCTTTCGGGCGTGACGGGGATGAGTCCTGCATCGGGCACCAGGTCTGGCACGGGGAAGATGGCGCGGTCGCGGCCGTGATGCTCCAGAACCGCGACAACAGTTACGGCTGGGCGGACGGAACCCGTCAGCATGCGGTCACGGGCACGGCTGTGCCGTCCGATCCAGGCGACGAGCATTGCGGGGCCAGGGGGCGGGAAGCGTACCGCCGTTACCTGTCGCGGCCGGAGGAGAGCCCTAGGTTGTGCCATCTTCACGCGGACCGCTCCGGTCTGCGGTTCACCTTTGACACGTTTCCGGTCTGGTCCGGCGACCGGGCTGGCATGGCGATCTATCTCGGGGAGAGCCGCGAGTTCGGCGGCTCGCTGAAGTTTCGATATCTCCTGAACACCGGCACGGTGCTAAGAGGTGGGTGCCATGCTCATCCGATCCTGTCGCCGGACGGAGACGCTCTGTTCTTCACGTCAGACTACCACGGCTCGCCGCAGGCCTACATGGTGACCGGCCTCCCCTGGGAGAATGGCGGTCCGGGGCCGCGATCATTGTGAGGAGGGAGGGTAGTATGATGGTATCTCTCACCGCGAATACAGGTGATTGGCAACAGGAGAAGAACAAGGCTTGGGTTTTGCAGCTCGATTTTGCCGACCATGCGCGTATTCATATTCCCGGCGAATGCGGGCGTGTCTGCGACCGCGATGAAGGAGGCGTATCGTCGCTCGCGTGTAATCCACAAACAGCTCGGCGGCATTCCGTCTGTTCGCGTCGGATTCCGTGAAAACGGACTCGATGTCGAGTCTGCAACCGAAATCACACCACGTCGGGGCGAGCGTCGCCGATAGAGGCGGCATAGTAGAGCGGCATGAATGTCAGGCGCTGCTCCGGGCGGCGGGCGTAAGGTCCCGAGTACAGGACAATTCCCTCGGGGCAATTCCGGTAGGCGTCCAGCATCAGTTGCAGACTGCGCAGGCTGCCACCCGCGCCTGACTTTACCTCGACCGGCACGATCTGTCCGTCCCGAACGGCCAGGCAGTCCACCTCGGAGCTGCTGCCGCGGACCTCACGCGCCCAGTAGAAGATTTCCGATGAATGGCCGGCGATCAATTCCTGCGCCACGAACTGCTCCGCAAGCCTTCCCCGGTAGATGGCGAGCAGGTCGTCCTGCCGCAATTCCATGTCCACCGGCACCTGGCAGAGGTTTTGCATCAGCCCGATGTCGAGCATGGCGGCCTTGAAACGTTTCTCGTTGGCGGTTGCTCTCAACGGCAAGCCCGATGGATCGCAGGAGGCGATCTTGTGGATGATACGGGCCTTGCAAAGCAGGTCAAAGGCGCGGCGGTTGGTGGGGCCGGAATGCGCATCGTCAAGCAGGGTGTACTTGATCTGTTCGCCGATCTGTCGGGCCACGTTGAGCAGTACCGAATCGAGACAAGCCTCGTTGACGCGGGGCGTGTATTTGGCAAAGTCTTCCCTGTATGACCCGATGACATCGGCTTGCGCCTTGAGCGCTTCCACGAGTGAGCCTGTCTCGCGGTAGACGTCTACGCTCTCCGGCATGCCGCCGACGAAGAAGTAGGTCTTCAGTTCCTTCAACAACTGGCGCTGCAGCCCTTGGTCGACTTCGGAGGGATGGAAGGCCGCCGTCTCGGCGGCTACCTCATTACCGATGCCGCGCAGGTACTCGCGGAAGGTCATGGGGTAGAGCTGCAGGTACTGAATGCGTCCGACGGGCACGGAGATTTCGCCCAGGGCAAACTCCAGCAGTGATCCGGCCGCAATCACGTGGAGATCGGGCATCTGCTCGTAGAAATAGCGTAGCGCCATGATCGCCCGCGGGCAGGCCTGAATCTCGTCCAGGAACAGAAGGGTCTTGCCCGGCACGATGCGTTGACCGCCATCCAGTTCGAGGCGCTGGACAATCACCTTCGGGTCGAGGTTGTCCCCGAAGTGCGCGTGCAGATCCCGGCGCTTTTCGAGGTCGATCTTGGCAACCGACTCGAATCGGCCGGCGGCCACATGCTCCACCAGCCATGTCTTGCCGACCTGTCGGGCGCCCCGGATGACAAGCGGTTTGCGGCGGTGTGCCGTCGTCCACTTCACAAGTTGCTCTTGAGCGTCGCGATACATGACAACATGCCTCCTGACAGAAAAGGTGTGTTAGAAAGTCAAGGCATAATTGTCGATAGGGATAGATTCCTTCTTCACGATCGCCAGTTTGCCTTGACACACTGTTCCAGGTTCGCCGACGTGTGCATGCGCCCGTTCTCGTCGATTTCCATGATTCCGGCGGCCTGGTAGAGGATGAAGCCATCGAAGAGTTCCGAGGTCGCAGCGTATCGAAGTTCTTCGCCGATATGCGCCGGGATGTTGTTCTCGATGCAGGTGCGGTTCAGCGGGCCATTGCGGTTTGCGTAGAACATGGTAACGTCGAACAGACGCGCCAGCGCACCGGCGACATGGGTGTTGACGTCGAGGCAGTGACAAATGTAGCCGCCCTGCCGATTGATAACGCGGGGCGGGCGGGGATGGTTGTTGCTCTCGTCCAGGCCGATCCACTCGATCACACGTTGCACCCCATCCTTTCCCCGGCACGTGTCTGTTTCACAGGTTTTCGGGCCGTCGTATATGCGAAACCGGCTTTTCATGTCAGATCACAGAATCTCGATGCTCTCCGGTTGAAGCGAGGCACCCTTGTCATCCCGGTTCACGAGCCGGATGCGCCGCACAGACCCCATACTCGGCGGGTGCCGGTCTTGCGGCTGAAAGCGCAGGCGCATCTCCGGATGCTCCGCGGCGAATGGCGACGCAAAACAATGCCATCCCTGAATCGTTCTTGTTGCGCGCGCGGGTGCTTCCTGGTGGGGCGGGATACTCAGCGGCTGGATCCCCGTCTCGAACGATTTAATCACGAAGAAGACATCTATGTCGGGCGCCCAGGCGTTCCCGCAAGGCCGTCGCTCGTCCGGTTGGAATGGCGACGACATCGACAGAGACGAGCAGGCACCGGCTTTGTTCGACTTCGATGACCAGCGCGTGGGCAAACAACGGGTCATGAACACCGGAATGACGCTTGACCCAGGACAGCCGGAAACTTCCGTACGTCTCCGCGCTCGGCGTTATGTCGCTTTTGAAAAACCCGATTTTCACTAGTTTGCGGGCGGCAGTCATAATCTACTCCTTCTCATGCCGGTTCTGACTCACCGTCCCGCTCCAGATCCCGCATGGGGGACAGGCAACGGATTTCATTGAATGAACGGTAATCGGTTATGGCCGTATCATCCGAAAAGGAGACCGCGTACAGGATGGCTTTGTCCGCGCGAACCTGCAACCGAATGGGTTTGTTCGTGTACTGGCTTGCGGCTGGGCTTCCCTTCCATTCGACCTTGTGTGCGATTTCATCAGTGCGGAGCGGCACACAGTTGTCGAACTCGAAGCCCGGCAGAGGTGTCCTTTCCTGGTCGGTCAACTGCACTCGGAGTTTTCCATCTTCCGCATTGGCATTGAGGTACACGGCGGGTGCGTCGACCGCGAAGGGCCGGGTCTCGAGCTCAGCCGGACCGTTGAATCCGTCGGCTCGCAGCCCGATGAAGCGGTCTGGCCGGATCGATGTCGCGCCGATCTGAAAACGCTTGGCTTCGTACGCATCGCCGTGCTGATGGCGGCACGCGCTGAAGTAAAATCGTATCTCGTCTTCGAAGAACAACGGGGAGGATGCCACCGAAATGAGGCCGGTCGTCCACTCTCCGCCATCCCCGCGTCCGATGAAATACTCGCCCCGCATGGGCCGGTGCCAGCAGTAGCCGCCCCGGCTGAAGGCAAATTCGATATCCCAGTTGCCGTTCATCTTTTCCGCTTTCGTATCCGATTCCCAGGTGGCGTAGCGCATCGGCCAGCCCAGGATGAACGGCCCGTAAGGAGCCATTTGCATGCCGTAGATCTGCGTCTGGATCGGGTCGTGTTCATCCGGTTCGAGGGCAAGAACGGGACGCCGCCAATGGAGGAAATCCTCGCTTTCACTCCGCCAGACACGCCGGTCCGGGCAATTTGTCCGGAACGAGATGTGGTAGAGCCCCGAGTCGGGGTCGCGGAACAGCCCGTTGTGGCAATCGCTGTTGGCCACGATAAGGGGTGCCTCGCTTGCGGGCGTCCAGTGGATACCGTCGGGCGAGATGAAGCCGCGCAATTCCCTGTGTTGATACCGCGCGATCAACTTGTACCGGCGCCGCGGATCCGGTTCGGCTTCGTCCAGGATAACCGACGGACCATGGATTCGGGCCTCGTCCGGCATGACGACGTTGGTGCCCTCAACCACATCCAGTTCGGGTTTTTGCCAGCGGTATCCGTCCTCGGACTCTGCGTACAACAGGTGCTCCGTCCGTTTCGGCTTGCGCGTCGAACTCACGTACCAAATCTGGTAGTGGCCGGTTGAGGGCTTTTGCGCAACCGAGCCCCACAGAAGCACGCGATTGAACTCGTGCGGCAGCTCCGGGCTCAGGATCGGGTTCTCACCATAATACGTCGGCCTGTTCAATTCCCGCTTGAACCCCCGGGCGTACTCGAGCGTCCGGTTATCCAGGAACATGAACTTTGTTGTCTTCATCGCTCTCTTTCCTTGATGTCTTTCGCGAAAGGCCCGACTTTTTCCCAGGCCATGGAATAATCCCTGGCCTCGGGCAGGGGGTGTCCGCCCGGGCCGTAGCCGTCGGTGCGCCGCGAGACTTTTTCGAGTGGCACGAATCGCTTTTCGATGTCATTTCCACTGACAGTGTATTCCAGAAAACCGAGGGAAGCGTCGCCATCCGGCCATCGATTCGCCCATTGCCCCATGGCGGTTGCCGGCGCCAGATCGAAATGGATGCCTTGCGCGACGTGCTCCTTGCGACAGTGAATGTGGCCGGTGATCACACGCGTTGCGCCGGACTTTTTCAAAAGTTTCAGAAACCGGTCCCTTGCGCTCTGGTCAACGCAGAAATACCAGTCGCGATACTGCTCGGGATCAGCAATATCGAAAGCCGGTTCGTCGGGTGCGTCGACAAAAAGGGCGTAGTGCATCAACCAGAGGTTATGATCGATCCTCGGTCGGTCCGCCTGCGTTTCGAGCCAGTTCCACAGCGCCCTTTCTTCAGGCAGCCCCGAGCCCAGCAGCATGTCGCAGAAGCCTGAAACGCGGACATTTTCGTGTTCGAATGTCCAGGTGCTGGGACCGAACACGGCTTCGAATTGCCAGAGTTGTTCCGGAGTGATGTTCAGCGAAAGGTCATCGCGGGTCTCGAACGCCCCTTGCCGGTCGGTGTGTTTGTTGCCGGTATCCATGTTGCCGGGGATGACATGGTACGGGATGTCCATCCCGTCGAAATCCGCCTTCATGTCCTCCAGTTCCCAGCGATGAATCGAACCATCCCGGGTAACATCCCCGCCGATCAGCAGGAATTCGGGTTTCATCGCCATGATCTGCCGGCGCGCGGCCCGCCAGTTCTCCGCATAGGCGGGGTTGAACCGGAACGACTTTGGCGATCCGGGCTGCATGTCTGCCGCGTAAATGAATGTCCAGCTTCCGGTCATGTGTTTTCCTTTGCTGCGAATGGAGATATACCGCTGTCGATCAACGCGGGACTCGGGGTATCCGTGTCCCGCCCAACGTTTCGGATCAGCGCCTTGTCTCGAATCCAATCCGTCGTGAAGCGGCAGAAGACGAGGTGCTGATTGTAGCGGTCCCTGCCGCACTCGCAGAGCAGGCCGACCGAGCCGTCCTCAAGCGCCGCCATATCAGTGTATCCGGAAGGCCCCTGCGTCACGCAACGGCTCTCCGGCCAGGTCTCCCCTTCATCGTGGCTGAGGCGT
>JAGYMT010000089.1 GCA_018400335.1 Kiritimatiellia bacterium
CAAGTTCTCTTGCATTCATAAGAAGCCTATCAGCAGGAACGGCGTGAATCAAGCAGGAGAATGGGAAATCTCGCAATCAATCGCGGCCGGCGGCGCGGCGCTTCGCGGTCTTCCTGCGGATGACGACCGCGATCCGGCACGGCAGGTAGATGAGGATACGGCTGCGCAGCTCGCTGCCCTCGATCGAAGATTGGGTGAAATAACTCTGTCCCGACCGGAGCCTGTCCTGTCCGCCGAACCGCGCTTCATCGCTATCCATGAGCAGGGCGTATTCGCCGGGCGGCGCCTCGACTGCATAGTCCGTAACCGAGCGCGAATGGTGGAAATTGAATATGAAAATCAGGTCCCCGCGGGCAAAAGCCAGTATCTTATCGTCGTTGCGCAGGAACAGCAGGCGCGGCGCAAGTGGCGCGGGAAACACCCCGCTTCCGACCATCCCGGTCATCGCAATATCAAACTCGGCCAGAAAGTGGTACTTCAGGTCAGGAGAGTCGCGCAGGCTCCACTGTCGGCGGGCAAAGTGGTAGGACCAGTTATTGCCCTCGCGCGGAAAATCTATCCACTCCGGGTGCCCGAACTCGTTGCCCATGAAATTTAGATAGCCGTTGCCGGCGGTCGCGAGCGTGGCCAGCCGGATCATCTTGTGCATGGCCATGGCCCTGTCCACCTTCAAGTTACCGCTGTTCGCGGACATGTTGTCATAGATGGCCGATCCGGCCAGCTCGAAAATCAGCGTCTTCCCCCCGACAAGGGCCTGGTCATGGCATTCGGCGTAGCTGACCGTCTTCTCGTCGGCGCGCCTGTTGGTCAGCTCATGCCAAAGGTAGTTCATGTTCCAGTTTTCGTCGGGCACGTCGTTCACCAGCTTGAACCAGCAGTCGGGAACACCCATGGCAAGCCTGTAGTCGAACCCGCATCCGCCGGCCTCAGCCGGCGCGGCCAAGCCGGGCATGCCGCTCACGTCCTCCGCCACGGTTATCGCGGAGGGCGCGACGGAATGGATCACCTTGTTCGCAAGGCTCATGTAGACGTAGGCGTCCTCATCAACGGACCCGTCGAAATACCGATCGTACGAGGTGAAGGGCGGGCCCAACCCGTGGTGCAGGTACAGCATGCTGGTCACGCCGTCGAACCGAAAGCCGTCCACGCGGTACTCATCCAGCCAGAAGCGGCAGTTGGATAGGAGGAAATGCAGAACATCCGGCTTACCATAATCGAAGCAGCGCGAGTCCCAGGCCTCGTGCAGCCCGCGCGCGCCCTCGTGAAAATAGAGGTGCGTTGAGCCGTCAAAGCGGGAGAGCCCTTCCACCTCGTTCTTTACGGCATGCGAGTGGACCAGGTCCATGATCACCTGAACCCCGGCGCCGTGCGCACTGTCAACCAGCATCTTGAGATCCTCGGGCGTTCCGAACCGGGATGAAGCCGCGAAGAAGCTGGACACATGATAACCGAAGGACGCGTAGTAGGGATGCTCCATCACCGCCATGAGCTGGATCGTATCGTACCCGGCCTCGATGATGCGAGGCAGCACGTTCTCCGTGAACTCGCGCCACGACCCGACGCCGCAATTCTCCTGCGCCATGCCCGGGTGCGCTTCATAGATCAGGGGAAATATGCCCTTTCGCTCGGGCCGCGGATTGCGCCACCTGTAGGAGGAAGGGGGTGCCCAGACTTGCGCGTTAAAGATCTTCGTAATCTCATCCTGCACAACCCGCCGGGCGTAGGCGGGTATCCTGTCTCCATCCCCGCCGGGCCAGTGCATGGATAGCCTGTAAAGATCCCCGTGCCGGAGGGCGTTCTCCGGCAGCACGATCTCCCACGTGCCGTGTTTATCCGTCCTTCGGAGCTCGAACTCGCGGGCGGGTTTCCAGTTCGAAAAAGAGCCGACCAGGTTGATGCCCGTGGCATACGGCGCCCTTTCCCTGAAAATCCATTTTCCGCGCTTCCTGTGAAGCCCGAAGAATTCGTGCCCCGAAGCGAAGTCGGCCAGGCTCACCCCGCCTTCCGTGAGACGCTGCTCCATTTGCGCGGCGCGCGCCGCGCGGCGCCGTACATCGCCAAGGTGGGGCTTCAGGAAGTGATCCTCAGAAATAGCTGACAATCGGACGCTGGAGCATTTTTTCATAAAGCTCGAAATAGTGCCTGGCGGTGGCGGCGTGGTTGAAACTCCGAATGCTTTCAGTCATGATACGATCAATCTGCCTTTGCTTGATATCAGGGGAAAGCGCGTAGAACTTCATTGCCTGGCGAATCGCCCACAGCAGACCGGAGCTGTTGTAGATGTTGAACACAAATCCGTTGCCCTTGTCATGCTCGATATCCAGCGGCGAAACCGTGTCGCGCAGGCCGCCGGTGTTGTTCACTATCGGCAACGACCCGTAAATAGCGCCTATCATCTGCGGAAGACCGCAGGGCTCGAACAGCGACGGCATCAGCATGAAATCGGAGACTGCGTAGCCCATGTGCGAAAGCTCCTCGTCGAAATCGCAGACAGCCACCCGCTGGCGAAGCCCATGGAATCGAACTATATCGTGGAAAGTCCGCTGGAACGGACCATTCGCCACCATCACAATCTGGAGCTTCTCCTTCCAGAACTCCGAGAGCACCTTGTACATGATCTCCGCCAGCAGCTGGCAGCCTTTCTGCACTGTGTCCATGCGGGAAGGCCAGAAGAAGATCGGCGCCGATGCATCCTCGATGAGTCCAAAGCTCTTCTGGAGAACAGTCTTGTTCTCGCGCTTGCCCTCGACGTGATTGGAAGCGGAGTAGCGGAACTTGATAAGGGGATCCGTTTCGGTGTTGAACGAAGAATCCGGCGCGTTCAGGATGCCCGAGGCGCAACCGGAGGCCATCTTGCTGTTCACCTCGTTCCGGATGTTTTCCGGGATGAAGCTGTGCTGTCCGCGGCATATCTCGTCGAGAAAGGTCGGGCTCACTGTATTGATGAAATGGGAGGCGAAGATTCCGGTCGTGAGAAGATCCGCAAGGTTGGTATTTCGCGTTTCCTCATAATTGAAGGGAACGCGATCGAAATACAGATATTGCCAGAACTCGGCGGCGTCAATGCCCGTATCCTCGATTTCTGCCAGCGTGAATTTCTGTGTAAAAATATTATGAACCGTGAAAAGCGTCGGAATGCTTATACGCCGGGCCATGGCAGGGATCAGGCCGGTCATCCAGTCGTTGCAGTGGATCAGGTCGGGTTTGACCCTCGGAATAATGTTGTTGATCACCTCCCGCTGAAAGGCGAAACTTATTGTCGGGTTATCCCTGTTTCCGTAGCTGTAGACGGCATCCCGGTAGTAAAAGGTCCTGTCCTCGGCGAGGTGAACGCGCGTATCCGGCAGCTTCCTCATATAGATACGGAGTTCTTCGTTCAGAAGCCTGTCAACATCAATATGGAACATCCGCCTGTAATGGGGGAGCGCAACGTGCACGTCGGCGCCGAGCTCGAACAGAGCGGAGACCAGCGAGGCGGAGACGTCGGCCAGCCCGCCGGCCTTGGCGCTGAGGCGGTTGGCCATATTGCCCATGTTGGGAGGAAGATAGGTTATCTCCGGTGTGACTATCAGTATGCGAGGTGAGCCCATCTTCTTCACCGCTTTACGATTCGAAACGGACGTTGTGCGACGGGCGACGGTTTTTTGGACCGCTTTTCGTTTCACAGCGGATGTCTTGCGCGGGGCCCTGATGTTTTTCGCTGGTCGACTCTTTGAAACGGCCATTTACCTGCTCCCGGTTTTACGATGACTGCGAACTCGCGGCCGGCCATGCGATGAAGCCGGGAATCGCGCTTCTCCATTCCGCGCCGCGCGGCACCACCCGTGCGGTGAAGCCGCAGCGGCCCGTGTTTCTGCACTGGATATCATGAGCGTACACGTGCCAGCCTTCGACTTTTTCGCCCTGCGGCTGCATCTGTTCCGTGAAACTATCCGCGATGCGGTTTTCGGGGTTAACGTGTCCGTAGTACACCTCCACGGAAACCTCGTCGGGCGTCAGGGCGCCGAGGTGCACGCGAACTGTAACCGTGAACTTGTCCCCGACGTGGAGTGAAGAGACGTCCCTGTCGGCCTCCGGATGCCCGATCTCAACGTCCTTCCACTGCGCGTCGAGTCGGTCATGCTGAGCGACGAGCAGCCTGGCCTGTTCGGCGTTGTTTGAAAGCAGGCTATCGTGGCGGCTGAATGCCTTGATGTAAAACATTTCATCGTATTCCGTGAGCATCCTGCGGCTCGTGAAATCCGCTAATGACATACAGATGGATGCCTTCATCTTCCGCGTCCAGGCCGTGGGAATGTCGCTGTCCGGGCGATCGTAGAAACACGGAACCACATCGTTCTCGATCAGGTTGTACAGAGCCTGTGATTCGATCGTGTCGTTGTACTCCGGGTTCTCATACTCCTCGCCTTTTCCTATAGCCCACCCTCGTTCGGGCGAGTAGCCCTCGTCCCACCAGCCGTCCAGAACGCTGAGATGCAGGCAGCCGTTGACCGCGGCCTTCATGCCGGAAGTCCCGCTCGCCTCCTGCGGGCGGCGCGGGGTGTTCAGCCACACGTCGGCGCCCTGCGCGAGGTAACGGGCCATGCGTATATCGTAGTTCTCAAGGAAGACGACCCTCTGCCGCACCTGCGCCTTGCGGGCAAAGTGCACTATCTGCCTGATGATATCCTTGCCGATGTCATCCGCCGGGTGGGCCTTGCCGGCGAAGACAATCTGGATTGGATGGTCCTTGTTTGTCAGGAGCGCTTCAAAGCGCGCATGATCCTTGAGCAGCAAGGCGGCGCGCTTGTAGGAGGCGAACCGGCGCGCGAAGACGATCGTCAACGCTTCGTAATGCAATATGGACTTGATTTTGGCGATATCGGCGCGAGGCGCGTTGCGAACGCTGAACTGCTGCTCGCCCAGCTCGCGCGCCATCCTTATCAGGCGCGAACGGCCGAGCTGGTGGGCGCGCCAGAGCTCATCGTCAGGTATCTGGAAAACGCGAAGGAGTACCGCCTTGTCCGACGGGTTATCGCGCCATTCCGGGCCGAGGTATTTGTCGAACAGGAGGATAATGTCGGAAGACAGCCACGAGAGAATATGCACGCCGTTGGTCACGTGCCCGATGGGCACTTCCTGCTCCGGCCGCTCGGGCCAGAGGTGCGCCCACATCTTGCGCTCCACCACTCCGTGCAGCCTGCTCACGCCGTTGCTGTGTTCCGCCATGCGAAGGCCCAGAATGGTCATCGAGAGCTCGTGGCGGTTGCCGCCGCACGGCGCCTGGCCCCACGAGATGATCTCCTCGGTCTCAAGCCCCGTCTCCGGCTCGAGCGCCTTGAGGTGCGGCCTCAGCATGTCAACAGGGAACGCCTCGTTGCCGGCCGGAACCGGTGTGTGCGTGGTGAAGACCCCCGTGCGCGGCACAACTTCCAGAGCGGTCTTCTTGTCCAGCCCGTGCGTCTTCATGATGTGTGAAATGCGCTCGAGGCACAGGAAGGCGGCGTGTCCCTCGTTCATGTGGCAGACGCGCGGATCGAGGCCGGCGGCTACCAGCGCGCGGAATCCGCCAATGCCCAGCAGCAGTTCCTGACGCAGGCGCAGTAACCTGTCGCTGTCGTAGATTCTGGCTGTTATCTTCCTGAACTCCGGCTTGTTCTCCGCGATATTCGTATCCAGCAGGTAGAGCGGGATGCGTCCGACGTCCAGCCGCCACACCGTGGCGTGAAGAACGCCGTCGGGCAGGGGCAGGGTGATATGGATTTCCCTGCCGTCCGCGCCGCACACCTGCCTGATCGGAAGCTGGTGCAATTCGTTTTTGGGATAGCTCTCCTGCTGCCAGCCGTCGCTATTCAGGTACTGCTGGAAGTAGCCCTGACGGTACAGGAGCCCGACCCCGGCCATGGGCAGGTTCATGTCGGACGCCTCCTTCAGAAAATCACCGGCCAGGCAGCCGAGGCCGCCGGCATAGAAGCGGACGCTTTCGTGAATCCCGTACTCGAGCGAGAAGTATGCCGCGCAGGCGCCGGGTCCGTAGGAGTGGGCGCCCTTCCTGGGCTTCACCACCTCGACATCGTAGCGCTGCATGACCTGTTCCTGGTGGCTGCGGAAACCGTCGTCATCAACCAGAGCCTCGAGCTCCTTCTGGGGAATCCTGTTCAGGAACTCGATGGGATTATGATAGGTATCCTTCCAGAGCTGCGGGTTGATGCGCCGGAAGAGCTCGATCGCATCGTGATTCCATGACCACCAGAGGTTCCGGGAAAGCGTTTCGAGAAATTCCAGTTCCGCGGGTATTGACGGAGAGACGTTAAATAACTGAATGCCGTTCATTTATCTTTCCTTGGCTGCTGCTGTTATGCGCCGGTTTCATAGGGAGCGAAAAGCGGTCGAGAACACAAAACTGCCCTCATTCTTACCGGATAATCCTCAACCTGTCAAGCGCCGGAATTTCGGTGCAGGCGTTGAGGTGTCGGGTGTCAGGCGGGAACAGGAAGGGGAACAGAAGGAAACGAAGTAATCACCATGAAGAACTCGAAGAACTTGAAGGACATGAAGGAGGAACCCCTTCGTGCTCTTCATGCCCTTCATGGTGAAACAAGCACGCGAAGAGTTCCCTTTGTTCCCTTATGTGCAAAACGAGACCGGGAGCGTGATGCGGCGCTAAATCGCGCCGCATCGCAGCTTCCCTGGAACGCGGGATCGGGACACGGTGAGGACGCTGTTGAGAGAGCCATGCGCATTCGGAACCCATTCCGGGCACTCGGGATCAATGCACCAGACTTCGTTTACGATGAACTTGTATTCGTGCCGTCCCTTTGACACCAGCAGCGACGTGGAATAGACTCCGTTCTTGAATATCAGCTTGTTCTTTTTGGGATTCCAGTCGTTGAAACTCCCCGCAACGAAAACCTCGCAGCCAGGTTCGGTCTTGATCTCAAATTTCGCGCGTTTCTTTCCCGCAAGCGATGAACCAGCCATACGACACCTCCCTT
>JAGYMT010000009.1 GCA_018400335.1 Kiritimatiellia bacterium
GGCTCTCCGAGCATGCCGTTCTTGGGTTGCCTGCCCGCCGTAGCTTCCGGGCGAAGGCTGGGGCCTGTCCGCCGCAGGAGGATTATCCTGTCAAAAAAAGATTCAACTGCCGGATTTAGGATGAAGCCTGTCGGAAGCGGTCAGGTCCCGAGCGCGGTGAGCACCCTGTAAAGCTCCGTGACGCCCCATGCCTGCGCCGCGCAGCCGCGGGCGGTGTGCGGGCTGTCACCATCGGCTATCTCGGGAACTTGGCCCACGCATCCTGCGTTGATGAGCCGGGTGCTGCCCGCCAGGATCGAGAGCGCGGTCTTGCGCGCCGGTGCGCCGTATGTCATGAAGAGCGCCTCGCTGTAGGACGGGTACAGCCAGGTCCAGGCCGTGCCGTTGTGGTAGGCAGGCTTGCGGCGCGTATCCTCGTCGCCCGTGTAATTTCCCCGGTACGGACGACGGGGATCGTTCAGAAGCGATCCGTTGCGCTCAACCGGCAGCGCGAACTTCACAGGCCGGTCCGCGAGGCTCCTGATCGCGCCGGGAATCAGCAGCTCCTCGCAAGCGGATAGAACCGATGCACATAAGTTCGGGTCGGTCACGGCTCCAAGCGTTATCGCGAGCAACTGGTTCGGCCGCAGCGCGTCATCCGCCGCGCCCTGTTTCGCGCCGCGTCCGCGCGCGGTGTGCAGACAGTCGCACAGCCACCCTTGCCTTCCGGCTTCGCGATCGGCGGCATAATAGGACAGGATTGATTCGCGCACGCGCCGGGCCATGTTCCGCCATTCGCCGCGCGGCTCGATTTCCGCCATCAATGTCAGAGCCGTGTGCCAGAGCGCCTGTATCTCGATCGGATATCCTTCACGCGGCGAGCCGGCAGGGAAATTCGTGTCCATCCACGTGAAATGGGCCGGACTGAAAATCAGTCCGCTTTCAGGGTCCATCTTCACGCCGTTCGGCGTGCCTTTCGCGTAGTTGGCGGCTATGGAAAGGAGGACCTGCCTGACGGTTCTGCCGCCGCAGTCGGCCTTGAAAAACTCACGCTTGCCTTCCGCCCGGGCGAGGTCGGCGCAGGCGACGCAGTACCACAGGGGCGCGTCGGACGTATCCCGGTTTGCATCGTCGTCCCCGCACATCATGTTCGGGAGCGTGCCGTTCGATTCGAACCGGCCGAACTGACGGAGGATCGCGCGCGCCTCCCTCAGCATTCCCGCGGCGATAATTCCCCTCAGACATATCAGCGTGTCGCGGCCCCAATCGAGAAACCACGGGTAGCCGGCTATAACTGTTTTGAGCGGACCACGCTTGACTATGAAGCTGCCCATCGCCTCGCGCATTGCTGAGTCAAGCCGGATCTCTTTCTTCCGCCGCCTGGTACCGATCCGAGCGCAAGCTGATTCCGGCGCCTCGGGCTCGGGACGGTCGGGCGTGAGAACATCAGCGCGGAGAACCGCGCCTTCGCCGCCCTTCAGGGTGAAGTGAAAATAGCCCGGACTGAACAGGTCCGATGATCCGTCGAACCCGCGTTCCGCATCCTCGGCGTGGGAAACGGAATAGGTCCATTCCGGTTCGCGGACAAAGGAGCCCTTGCTTGTTTGCATGCGCAACTGACGGTCCTTCGATGGAGAAAACAGAAATCTTTTCTCCGTGTGGCTCACGGCGTTGCGCCAGGCGGTATCCGCCCCGAGGTATGCCTTTGTCTTACCGTGGTTGACGCGATCCTCCACGTCGGGGCGCAGGATGAGCTTGACGGGCAAAGCGTTAGGCATGTGGTCCCCGTTCGATGGAGGCTTGTCGCGCCGGAAGCTTATCTCGATGGCGTTCTCGCCGTCCGGCATTCGCAGGGTGAACTCGAGCGGAACCTTCTTGCCCTGGCCGGCGGAGACCATGAACCGCCAGGTGGCGCAGCCGTCCTCCGCGGTCGAGAAGGATTCGAGGCAGGTCTTGTCAATCGCCTGGGAATAGCCCTGATACACCATCCACGCCCGGCAGCGCGCGAACATCACTTGGCGGTCAACGGGATAGTCGGGATTGAGATTCGCGGCCAGCAGCGCGTCGTACTGGGTGAGGAGCTCCCCCCACGCCGCGCGCGCCTGCGCCATGCCGCCTCGCCCGTTGACGCAGAGCGCGTAGATTCCGCGCCGGAAGGCCTCCCCGAAAGAAAACTCGCGGTGCACGGGCGCGTTGCGCCAGTCGGGCAGGAAGAGAGCCGTTGAGCGGGTATGCCTGCAATTGCCGGGCTCGTACACAGTGAGATTCAGGGTCCGCTCGATTGCGGAAGCCGGTTCCGGGAACGGGGGGAACAGCGCGAAATGCCCGGCACGGGGGCGGCGAATACTCTTCTCGTGACGGAGCGTTTTCTGTCCTTCCAGTATTTCCGCCGTGAAGGGATGCGCGCTCTTCACGTAGAGGAAATGGCCGGGCGGGATCATCACCGTGCGTTTCAGGTCCCTCGGCCATTCCCAGGAGGAAACTGGCGCGTACGAGCGGGATGCTCCGTCATCCGCACACCCCGCGGCCGCGCAGAACGAGACGGGATCTTTCAGCATGGCTTTGACTTCCAGATCCAGATCGGGCCCGGCGCAATCGGGGCTCTTTCCCAGCGCCGCGCGGATCTCGAGCGCCTTTGCGCGGAGCTCCTGTTGTTCCGCACGAGCGGACAAGGACGCCGTGCCGCGCAGCAGTTTCTCCACGGCTTGCAGGTAGGCCGCGTTCGGGCTGAGGCAGAGTGCTTCCCATGGCGCCAGCGGGCAGGTGAACAAGCCGTCGCGAAACTCCGGCGAGATTTTACTGCCTGATATGAGATCATGAAGAACTCCGTCTTCTACCGGGAAATCCGCCGCGCGCCAGGAAGCGCTGGAAGGCTGTTCGCCGAGGTTCAGCAGAACCAGCAGCGAGCCTCCGTTCCCGGGCGCGCGGCGGGCGAGCGCAACTGAGTTCATTGCGGAGCGCTGAACGAACTGCGAATCCGCTCCGGGGTGAAACGCCGGGTGCGCCTCCAGGATCGCGTTCAGCCGCGCGATGAGCCCGGTCTGATTCTCCTCGCTTCCCCAGTTGAGCGCCTGCGCACCGTGCACGTCCACCTTTTCGGCGGCGAACCATTCGAGGCCGTTGGTTATGCCGAAGGCGCCTTCGATGGAACACAGCGCTGAAAGCGCGGTCCTCAGCCTGGCGTAATCGTGCGAGCGCGCTGCGAGCCGGTCATTGTCGTGGGTCTCGGCATAATGAATGAATAATCCTCTCGTGCGTGAGATTCGCATTGACTCGTCCAGGGAGGCTTCAACCTGGCTGCGATCATAATTCTGGAACAGCTCCGAATAAGCCCAGTCCAGGTTGGCGTCAATCAGGAGCTGCTCCACCACCTCGATCTTGCCGCCGAGCCCTTCAAGCAGGAGCAGGGTGTCGGGATATTCAGCCCTGACTTTCGCCGATATGTATTCCCACGCCTGGAATGGAATCATGTAGCCTGCATCGCAGCGGAAGCCGTCAACCCCGCGCCTGGCCCAGAACAGGAACACTTCGGCCATGTACTGCCACAAGCCGCGCTGAGCGTAGTCCAGTTTCGAGAGATCGGCCCAGGTTACGCCCCAGGCGCCGGGCGAGATGAACCGCATGTCCTTGTCCCTCGCGAACCATTCCGGATGCTCGATCTGCAGTTTCGAGGCCCAGCCTGTGTGGTTGACGGGGATATCGAGAAATATTCGGGCCTGCCGTTCATGAACGGCATCCACGAGCTCCTGAAACTGGTCAATCGGCGTCGTGCGCTGATCGAACTCCGCGAGCGCCGGGTCAACATCCGTGAAATCCAGCGCCGCGTAAGGGCTGCCGAACCGGCCCATTCGCGCATAAGTCGTGGGAACGGGATGAATGGGGAGAAGCTGGATGGTCCGGAAGCGGAGGCTGCCGATGATGAAATCCAGCTCGCGGATCAGGTCGCGGAACGTGCCGGACGGAGGAATCACCGCGTAGCCCGCGGAGTCGAGCGTGCTGATGGCTTGTGCCTGGTCCCCGGTGTCGCCGCTCCGGTTCTTGTTGGGTCCGAACTGGCGGACGAATGCGGTATAAATGGTATTATTGCAGCAGTAGTCGGCCGGCTCCGCCTTGACAACCACGTTGCCGCCCGGCGGCCAGACGGGTTCGGATGATTGCTTGGGCAGGAAGAAAGCCTTTGCCTCGAAGCGGCCGACCTCTATCAGCGGCACGAGCGCCGTGTAGCGGCGGGTCCCAGCCTTTCGCATGGGGATATCGTGCCAATCCCGGTTCAGCGCCGGCCTGCCGAGCTCGGCGCGATCAATGATCTCGCGCCTGCGAATTCCCGCGTTACCGATAGTCGAACGAACCCACGCCGTGCCCGCGCGCCGCTCATCTTCCGGCAGATCGAGGGTGAACTCAAGAACGTCGCCTTTGTGAAGGACAACGCTCGTTCCTGGCGCGGGAATTTGCCTCATGGTTCATCAAGCCTCGATTAGTTCTGAAAACCTGCCCGGCTGCACCGAAGCCAGCCCGTGAAAACTCACGCGCGATCCGTCAAACCCGGCCTTCGTGAGCATATCCGCAACCCGCTTCATCCGGCGCTCGGCCCTGCTTGAGCCGGAAAGAAACTTGCAACTCTCGGGGTGACAGCCGAGAACGACAACGCGCCGCGCCCCCGATTCGAGCGCGGAGAGCACCAATCGCGGATCAACTTCTCCGGCGCACGGGACCTTGACTATTTTCACATGGCTGCCGTGATTGCCGCCCGCGGCCTCCGCAGCCGGAATTGCCGAATTCTCGCAAGCGAAAACGATGACCTCCGGCCGCGCGCCTATTTCCTTCGAGACCTGCTTATCCTCGAAACCCGGCAGCGTGATTGCATGCGCCGGACACTCCGCCGCGCACGCGCCGCAGCGCTTGCAGGAAACGGGCGACACAAAGGCGGCCTCCTTTTCCCTGTCCACCGTGATGGCGCCGTGCGGGCACACGCGAAGGCAGGTGAGGCACAGAACGCATTTCTCCGGGTTCACCGCGGCGGCGTCATCGTGTCCGCGAATCTCGCCGCCGGACAGAAGCGCGTGTATCTCGCTCGCAACCGCCCGGGCATCGGTGACGGCAGCGCGGAAATCAGTGTCGCCGCGCGCGCCGCCCGCGGCGAAAATGCCGGGCCTGTTGGTCAAGCCGGGAAGAAGCCATATATTGTCACACTGCAACTCGCCGTCAGGGCCGGCCCTCAAACCCGAGATTGACTCCAGAAGCTTCGCGCATTCGGTCCGGTCCCGGCGGTCAACAATGACGACAGTATCGAACTCCTCCGAAAAAACGGCGCTGGCGGAGGCGTCGGCGCACTTTATGACCGCGATGCCGTCGCGCCCTGAGACCTCCGGCTTTCGATCGAACTTGACAATAACAGCCCCCGCCGCGCGCGCGCGCCGGTACAGCGCCTCGATGCCCGTTGCCGCAACTCGCACGTTGCCGCAGTAGATCCTGACCATCACGCCGCTTCCGCGGAGTTTTTCCGCCAGCGAGAGAACGGCGATCCATTCTTCGCGACCGTGCTCGCCGGCCGCGTCCATCACGAAGGCTACCCGCCTGCCCGGTCCGCCGTCACGCAGTCTGGAGAGCAGGCCGGAAATGCCGGTTATGGCGGAAGACTCGTCTCTTGTCGAAGCGCGACCCTCTGAGTCGCGGGCGAGCGCAATCGCGCCCGCGGAAATCGTCTCCTCCTTGCCGTTGCGGGAGAGCACGAGGGAGAAGTCGCCCTGTTCGCCCGCCACGGTCTTGAGGGTTGTTCCGGGATACAGTTTTATGCGCTCATCTTCGGCGACTTTGTTTGACAGGCCGGCGATGAATTCACGGACCATTGTTTCCGCCTCATCGGGGTCGGCCCCGAGATGACCGAACAAGCCCGGCTCCGCCGCCGCGGTTCCGCCCGGGCTTGATTCCGAATGGATCAGCGCGACGTGATGGCCCAGTCTGCCGAGAGAAAGGGCGGTCTGCATTCCGGCGATTCCGCCGCCAACCACCGCGACGTCGCGGCATACTCCGCGCGTCTTTCCCTTCGACGGCTTGCGCGAAGCGCCTGCGGCGGCCAGAATTATTGCGCTCACCGCTTCGGCCTGAGCGATGGACCCGGCGATATCCTTGGGAGATTCACTTGCGCCGGCGACGTAGATTCCGCGTCTCTGGAGATCCGGCTGGGCATCCGCGCCCTTCAACCCGAAAAATCCCTGCTCATCGGTTGGAATGTTGAGCTTATCGGCGAGCAGTGCTGCCCCGGCCGGGGGCCGGATTCCCACCGAGAGCACAACCAGATCGAACTCCTCCGCGCGGACGCCATCGCCCGGCGCCACGGCAGGCGCGGCCGGCTTGGACGGCGGCACTCGTCCGTCCCCCGTATACTTCACGAGCACTGATCCGTCCGGTCCCTGGTTCAGCTCGTACGGCCGCGAGCGTACGAATCGCATCTGGTCCTTGCATTGTCCGTAGAACTCGTCAAAGCCCTTCCCGAATTTCTGGATGTCCATGTGGAAGACTGTTATCTCCGCTTCGGCGGACTGGTGCTTGATCAGCCGTGCCATCCTCAAAGCGTAGGAGCAGCAAACTGTTGAGCAGTAGTCGGAATCCTCCGGCCGGCGGTAAATCTCCTCCGTTCTCGATCCCACGCACTGGATGAAGGCGATTCTCCTTGGCGCGGCCTTATCAAAGGGACGGAAGATCCTGTTTTCCTGCGCGAGCTGCCTTTCAGCCTCGACGCCGGTGATGACGTCGGGAATGCTTCCATAACGATAGGCGCTGTTCTCAGCCGGATCGTACGGCTGGAAGCCGACCGCGACTACGATGGAGTCAACCTCGATCTTCTTCGTGCGTCGAGCCTTGCCTGAGAGAACGGCGGTGAACCGGCAGCCCTTCTCATTCTCCTCCACCCGCAGCAGTTCGGTTGACGTGTGCAGGCGGATGGGCGCCCCGGTTCCGGCGCGCGCGCGGCTTGACGAGGCTTTCCGTACGGAGCGGAATATCTCGTCCGCCGTGCAAACGTTGCAGCGCATGCAGACGCTGGTCGCCTTGCAGCCCATCTCGGCAACGCGGCCGCCGATGTCGGGATTCCGTTCCACGAGATGCACGGCGATCCCGCCGCGGCTGAGCCTGTCGGCAACGGCTGCGCCTGCGATTCCGCCGCCGAGCACCAGCACGCCGCCCTTTGCGCGGGGTCCCGGCCGTGCCGCCGATGAAGATTTCCTGTTTGTGCGCATACTTATTCCGTGCCGTCATTAATTCTTGAGCGCCGTCGGCCGTGCCGCGTGACGAGACTATTCATCAGAGGGGATAATATACACCTTGTCCCGCGATGAACAAGCCGCATTTTGTCCATTTTGTCTGTTTGAACAATAGTCTTTACACGCGGGGCGCTTCGCTGGTAGTGTAATGATCTGAAATTGATGCTGTTCAAGGCCTGAACAGCGTGGCTATTTGCAAGGGGGCAAATCCGACATGGCAGCAAAATCATCGAAGACAGAAGAAGCGAAGGACGGCAGCTCCGCCCTTAACAATGTAATTGCGCAAATACAGAAGGAATTCGGGGATGGCGCCATCATGCGGCTCGGAGACGCCGCGGCGGCAAGGCAGGTGCCGTGTATTTCCACAGGCGCGCTCTCGCTGAATATCGCGCTCGGGATAGGCGGGCTCCCGCGCGGACGCATCACGGAGATTTTCGGTCCGGAATCCTCCGGCAAGACCACACTGACCCTGCACGTGATCGCGAACGCACAGAGGGCGGGCGGAGTGGCGGCGTTCATAGACGCCGAGCACGCAATGGACCCGACATATGCCAAAAAGATAGGAGTCAATATTGATGAGCTCCTTGTCTCCCAGCCGTCATCCGGCGAAGAGGCGCTGACGATTGCCGAGACGCTGATCCGCAGCAACGCGACGGATGTGGTGGTCGTTGATTCCGTGGCGGCGCTTGTTCCCAAGAGCGAGATCGAGGGCGAAATGGGCGACCCGCAGATGGGTATGCAGGCGAGGCTGATGTCGCAGGCAATGCGCAAGCTGACCGCCGCGATTGCCAACTCGAAGACCTGCTGTATCTTCACCAACCAGTTGCGCGAGAAGATAGGCGTGATGTTCGGCAACCCGGAGACCACGCCCGGCGGCAAGGCGCTCAAGTTCTACGCGTCGGTCCGTTTGGATATAAGAAGGATAGGCATAATCAAGGACGCGACGGGGCGCGTGATGGGTAACCACACCCGCGTCAAGGTGGTGAAAAACAAGGTCGCTCCGCCGTTCATCGAGGCGGAGTTCGATATACTTTACGCAGAGGGGATATCATGGGCCGGCTCGATAGTTGATGCCGCCGTTCAGCACGGGGTTGTTGACAAGCGCGGTTCATGGCTCGCGTTCGAGGGCGAGCAACTCGGGCAGGGGCGTGAGGCGGCGATAGTCGAGGTCAAGAACAATGCGGAGCTTCAGGCGAAGCTGCTCGATAAGGTCAAGGAGAAGCTCAGCATCGCCGCGGGCGCATGAGCGTCGGCAGGCTATGAGCAAATCCCTCACAGGCGATGAATTGAGAAACCTGTTCCTGGCGTTTTTCCGGGAACGCGGACACGCGCTCATTTCCGGCGCGTCGCTGATTCCGCAGAATGATCCCACCGTGCTGTTCACCACCGCCGGAATGCATCCGCTTGTTCCTTACCTGCTCGGCGAGCCGCACCCGGCGGGAAGGCGCCTGTGTAATGTCCAGAAGTGCATCCGCACGGGCGATATTGACTCGGTCGGTGACGGCTCGCACCTAACGATGTTCGAGATGCTGGGTAACTGGTCGCTGGGCGACTATTTCAAGGAGGAGGCGAACTACTGGTCCTTCGAGTTTCTAACATCCTCCCAATATCTCGGTTTCCGGCCCGACGAGCTCTTCATAACGGTGTTCGAGGGGAACGACCGGACGCCCCCCGATCGCGAGTCCTTCGATATATGGAAAAAACTCGGCGTTCCGGAGTCGCACATCTTCTTCCTGCCCATGGAGGACAACTGGTGGGGACCGGCCGGAAAGACCGGCCCTTGCGGACCCGATTCAGAGATGTTCATTGACGTGGGCAAGCCCGCATGCGGGCCCGGTTGCCGGCCCGGCTGTTCGTGCGGAAAGTATTTCGAGATATGGAACAACGTGTTCATGCAGTACAACAAGCAGGCGGACGGCTCATTCGCGCCGCTCGATCAGCGCAACGTTGATACGGGCATGGGCGTCGAGCGGACCGCCGCCATGCTCCAGGGTAAGGCATCCGTGTACGAGACGGAGCTTTTTGCGCCGATAATGGAGGCCATAGCGGCGCAGACCCGGAAGAGTCCGGCCGAAAACCCCTCCGAGTCGCGCGAGTTCCGCGTTATCGCCGATCACCTGCGCAGCGCCGTCTTCATTCTCGGCGACGAACAGGGCATTCTCCCCGGCAACCTCGGACAGGGCTACGTGCTGAGGCGTCTCATCCGGCGCTGCATCAGGCACGGCAGAAAGATAGGGCTGGCCGACGGCTTCTGCCGTCCCGTCGCGCAGAAGGTGATAGAGGGCTATGCCGCGGCGTATCCCGAGCTGGAGAAGAACAGGGAGCGCATTCTGAGCGAGCTGCCGGCGGAAGAGCAGCGGTTCGAGAAGACCCTCTCGCAGGGGCTGCAGGAGCTGGAGAAGACGCTTGGGAGAATGAAGGAGCACAACCAGTCAGTTCTTTCCGGAAGAGTTGCCTTCAGGCTTTATGACACGTACGGCTTTCCGCTGGAGATCACCGAGGAGATATGCTCCGAGCAGGGCATTTCGATCGAGCGGGAGGGTTTTGGAAAGGCTTTTACCAAGCACCAGGAAGTGTCCAAGCAGGGTTCGGACAAGGTGTTCAAGGGCGGGCTCGCTGACCATTCAGAGACGACATCGCGCCTGCACACGGCGACCCACCTTCTTCACAGGGCGCTGAGAATCGTGCTGGGCGAGCATGTCCAGCAGAAGGGCTCGAACATCACGCCGGAGCGCCTTCGTTTCGACTTCTCGCACCCGGAGAAGATGACGCCTGAGCAGGTTCAGAAAGTTGAGCAGATAGTCAACGAGCAGATCGCGAAGAATCTTCCCGTCACCATGGCCGTCATGAGTCTCGACGAGGCAAAACAGGCCAATGCCACGGCGCTTTTCACGGCGAAATACGGCGAACAGGTGAAGGTGTTTTCCGTTGGCGATTTCACGAAGGAGGTCTGCGGCGGACCGCACGCGAAGAGTTCGGGCGAGCTCGGCGTGTTCAGGATCAAGAAGGAAGAGGCGTCCAGCGCCGGTGTGCGCAGGATCCGCGCCGTTCTGGAGACGTCCCGGATCGAGCAGATTCTTAACGGCCCGCTTCGATAAAAGCGCCAAGCTTGCCACACAACATGTCTACATCAATAAAGGATAGATGCCATTCTCCCCAATGCCCCACCGATCCGACATCCACATGGTTGATATCCGGGATTGACAAGGAATTTATCAATTTCTCTCGGCAAAATCGCTATCCTCGATTCGTTCAACATCAGTTGCCACCTTCCTTTACGAAGTGTTCCCGAGCCTTAGCTCCTTAATTTTCGTTTGTTCGACTAAATTTATCAAGCCAAAGGCATGATGAGTCGAACAATTGATTTCGACGTTGATAACATGTTCTCAGTCAATGTGTTCAGTGTTCAGGGGTTCAGCGTTCAGGAAATGCCAATGCGCTTTCCGGCCTGAACACTGAACGCTGAACACAGAACACTTTCAGCGAAGCTGGCTAGAACTCAGGTGTGGCTTCGCAGTGGTTTACGATGTGTGCGGTTAACCTCCTGTTGCTCCGAGTATGCCGCCGACGATGGCGGCCGCTGTCACTGCAAGTATCATCAGAATAATCGTGCGCGGCGCCCATTCTTTCCACTCTTCATCCGAGAATCAATCTGTTCAAATCCGGGGAAAGGGGAAACAGCATGTAAACGCTCTCGGGATCCGCATCCAGATAGCGCAGGACATACAACACGGCTAATAAAGGCATGGCGCACTGGGCAAGCAGCCATATCCACTTAACGCTGCGATACAGCTTCCCCTTGCAGGCGACTTGTTCCCGACCATTTGCACTCACAAGAAGTTGATCCTCCAAAGCTTTTGTTTCACAGTCGTCCCATAGGGACGGGAATGATGGAATACTGGAATGTTGAGAATGGGAATTCCAGCATTCCACTATTCCAACCTTCCATCGTTCCAAGATTCCAATATTCCAGCGCTTGTCATCACTCTATGGCCGCCTCGGCAAGCGCCTCGAGATTCGCCGGCGGGACATTCGGAAGCAGGGCTTCGTGGCTCGGGCTCACGATCAGGCGCGGGCCGAGCAGTTCCTTGACCCTGCGCACCTCCGCCTTCACCTGATCCGGCGAAGCGTGGACGAGCAGTTCCTGGGTGTCAATGCCGCCCATGAATGCTATCCGCCCCTTGAAATCGCGGGCGAGAGTCTCTGCATCCATATTCGCCGCCAGCGCCTGGAGTGGATGCAGACAATCCACGCCCGCGTCAATCAACCGCTCGATCACCTTGTGAATAGCCCCGCACGAGTGAAGAAGAGCCTGCAGTCCGTGCTTGTGCGCCTGTTTGGTGAAGCGTTCGAACCAGGGCATAATGAACTCGTCGAACTGAGCCGGGCCGCAAATCAGGTCCTGCTGAGTGCCGAAGTCGTTGCCGAAGAAGAAGCCGTCCACCTCGCCGCCCGCCGCAGTGAAAAACCGCTCATTCGCCTCATAATAGAAGGAGCACACCTTGTCGGTCACGGCGTGAACGACCTCCGGGTGGGTGTACATCTTCACCATGTAGTCTTCCATGCCGAAGAGATCCATCACGTTGTGATAGAAACATGTCCAGAACCCGCTGACCCGGTAATAATCGCCGGCGTTGCGCAGAGCTTCCATGCATAAATCAAAGCAGAGGAACTCCGGGCTCGGCCAGGGGAACTCTTCCACCTCGTCCACGCTTTCGCAATGCGACAAGGGGCCGGGCTGGCCGTGCCGAGTCTTGCTGAGTCCGCCGTCGAACATGCCGCGGCCGCTCGGGTCATGGTAGCAGTCCGGAAAGAATTGCGGACAAATCCATCGGAGATCATCCTTTAGCTTGACCCTCAGCTCCTCATCCGTCTTCGTTTCAAAATACGCATTCAGCCCTGCCCGGCTGTCGGCGTGCGGGTTCCCGAGCCAGAGTCCGCAGCGGTCGGCGGGTTTTCCGGCGATGATGTTTCGAATTCGTTCCCTGCTGTTCATAACACCTCCATCCAAAGCGGGCGCACCCGCAACCCAAGAAAAAGAAGGACAGGATAACAGGATAGTTCGATTTATCAAGCCAGGGAATGCCGGCGGCATCAGGACGGCGCGCCAGGGCTGTCGCGCCCTACCTTCCACACTTTTAACTCTTACGCGCCTGCCGGCCGCCGTCCGGTAATCTTCCTCTCCATCGAGATGCTCAAGCATCAGCGGCACATCGCCGAGCCGGTTCAACTCGCGCATGAATACCCGGGAAATCAGCCCTAAATACGAGTCCGCCGAGTCTCATGACGCCCCTTTCTGAAACGGCTTGAAAGACTTTCTGAACCCGATCAACCGCGGCAAACCGGTCCGCACTCGCGAATGCGCTCAAGCAGTGCGTCGAGCCGGGCTGGAATGCACGGAGTCCACTGGGTGATAAGAATGCCGCTGCCCCCGGCATCCAGCAGCCTGTCGCGCATCCGGGCGACGAGTTCCGGCCTGCCGCCCGGCGCGCCCCAGAGGTCGAGCCCCATCCCGCGTATGCGGGACGGCCCGTCGGGATCCCAATCGTCGTAGTCCCACAGCACATGAATGATATCTTTCGGGGCAAGCCGCTCCGCTTCGAGCGATTTATCCCTGTGGATCGCGGCGCTCGCCCACCGGCACGCGGAGTCGTTCCATATCAGGGTGCGCAGCTTGCGCTCCGCGAGCTTGTCGTGAAGCGTCCTGATGGCCTCCACGTATTGCCCGTAGCTACGACTATGGTCCTCGTCCATGCCGATGTGGAAGAAGCGGCATCCCGGGACGAGCTCAAGCAGTTCATCTATTATTTCGAAAGCGAGCTTCCAGTACTCCGGCGAATCAAACAGGTCGTTGTGCGGACGGAACCAGTGATTATGCTGGTGCATCGGGCTCTGCGAGAAGTTGAGCTTGATAACTGTTTCAATACCATGCTCCGAAGCGTGCCGGGCGAGTCTGGTCAGGGTTTCCCTCTCGCGGCTGTAATGCCTGGCCAGTTCCGGGTGGCTCGAATAGCGTATGCCGTCCTTGACATCAATCATAAGCAAATTGAGCCCCGCCTTTGCCATGGCATCAATGACCTGCATGCCCGACTCGACATCAAACGGCTCTTCCTTATCCTTAGCGGCAATCCACACCGGATCGTAGTGCGTGATGTGCAGCAGATAGCCGCGGACGGGGAGAACTCCTTTTTGCGGTGCTTTTTCGGATGACGGCATGTTCTTCATTTCACTCCCATGTGAAGTTCTTGAATGTCTCAATCATTAGCTCGTTCTTCTCCGGCGCGATCTTAAGATCGGGCTTTGGATAGTAGGTTCCCACGAAACCGCCGGCGGGCACGGACAGTCTGCGGATCAACTTCTCAGTCTCCTCCTTGACCTGTGATACGGAAATCGTATGAATGGTGGATTGGATGTCGAGGCAGGTGGAGAAGGACAATCGCCCCCGCACTTCATCCACCGCCGACGAGTTCATCCAGAGCGCCGGCTGCTTGTTGTCAACCATATCCACGCCTGCCTCCATGAGGTCCACCAGGTGTTCCGAAAGGTCGCCGCACGCGTGCATGTAGATGAGCACCCCGTGAGCATGCGCCAGTTCAAACATCCTGCTGTAGCGCGGCTTCAGGTGCCGCCGCCAGAGGTCCATTTCAAATATCGGGCCCGTCTGTATGGCCTGGTCGTCGGCCATGAAGATGGCATCAACACCCTTTTCGGAGAACTGCTGCGTGAGTCCTTCAAGCACCCCGAAGATGCCGTCGAGCAACCATTCAACCCGGTCGGGCTCGAGCATCAGGTCCGAGAGGTAGTTCTCGAAACCGCGCAGGTCGTCGAGCAGGTGCATAAGACCCTTGCCCAGGTAGGCTACGACGAAACGCCCTGAGCGACGATGCTTTTCCAGCTCGGCATCGAGATTGTCAAACCGCCCGGGCGCAAAAGGATCGGGAAAGCGATAATCCCGGTGCGAATCCCAATCGGCCAGCGGATGCAGCGCAACCTGGCCCTGATCGCCCTGCTCGGGGTTCAGCGACCGCCACACGATACCCCATTCGTTCATGCCCTCGCACGAAGGCACGAAGCCGGAAGCCGGACGGTAGCCCACCCCGGCGATATCAGAGTCCGGACCCATTGCCAGCGGAATGCGGTCCGGGTTCCTGAACGTCACAGCGCGTCTCATTCGTTCGCAGCTGTTCATAACATCTCTAATTCGTAACCATTTAGCCAATCGAAGAAATGAATTTTTGACAGAGGCTCGTGCAAAACCTCTTCCAAACAAAGGCG
>JAGYMT010000090.1 GCA_018400335.1 Kiritimatiellia bacterium
AAGACTCTCCGTCCTGAACACTGAACCCTGAACACTTTCAGCGAAGCTGGTTAGCCTCTATCCGCCTCCCGCGAAAACCAGTATCTCCACGCGGTCGGCATCCCTGAGCTTGAGCGATGAGCGTTCGGAACGAGGCACAACCCGATCGTTCACAAGAACGGCCGCGCGCTCCGGATTTACGCCCATGTCGCGCAACAGGTCTTCGACGGAGGCGCCGTCGCCGCACTTTCTGGCCTCGCCGTTTACCGTGATCTGCATGTCGCTTCCGCCGTGAATGCCTGTCAGATCACTGTCACGTCGTGACCGAGATAGTGCGTGAGCGCCTCGTGCACCGGCTCCAGCACGTGTCCGCTGGTGCAGCTCACGTGGTGGCGGTGACCGAGGTAGCCTATTGTCTGTAGCCCCTGCTGGAGATTCGGGATCTCCGCCACGCCCGCGCAGCCGAAGAAATCGTCCGGTATCGGGTCGTCGGTGAACCGGCCCTCGCCAAGGTAGAAATTCAGCCGGCCCTCGCCGGTGAGCATGCTGCCGAACGTGAGGGGGGCCGGCGCGATTCGTCCCTCATTGCATCCAAAACCCTTGCCCTTTCCGATCGCGTTGCACAGGATGCCGTGGTCGGAAATCCTGCCTTTTGCGGCCATCATGCTGCGGGGCACCGGTCCGCAGTGGAAGAGGATGCACTTATCGTCCTCGTCGGCGTAGTTGTTGTTCCAATCGAGACAAGTTGCGGCGCTTCCGGATGCGAGGTGCAGCGCGTGCATTGTGACAGCGTTGCCGATGTCCACCTCGCATGCCGTCGGAACGCCCCTGTCGTTCAGCAAGCCGAGCAGGACGCAAGGTGAAATGCCGAGCTGCCTTTGGAACTCCTCCCAGCAGCGGATGGCGGCGGCGTTCATTCCGTATTCGGCGATTACGGCGTCGAAAACAACACCGGTCCTGGCAAGGTTGCTGAAAGCCTTTTTCGGAACGCCTTTCCAGCTTGCGCAGGAGAGGAGTATCTTGGCCTTCTGTTTCACCTTGGGGTCGCTGTCCTTCAACGCTTTTATTCTGGCGAAGACGTCGGAGAGATCCAAAGTTTCCATCGTGATGCCGGCGCGCTGGAGCGCGAGCTCGTCAATGCGGACCGTCTTGAAGGCAGTGGTACGGGCGCCGATTGCGCCGACCACCATGCTCTTGAGTCCGTTGTAGACCCGGCAGAGCCTGTCGAAATAGTCCACCTGCCCGGCAAACCGCTCGTCGCACGGGTGAACGGTGTGGGGCGGCAGGGCGGTGAACTTGAGGCCGTATTGGGTAAATACGTCCATGATAGAGAACTTTCCGCAGAAGGCATCGCGCCTGAGGGCGGGCGCCATCTTGTCGAGCTCGTCGGGAAATGCCTGAATGAGGATCGGCACGCCGGCGTCCTTGAGCGCTGCGATGGCTCCGCTCTCATCTCCGAAGTTGGGAAGCGACAGAATCACGCCGCCGAACTTGCCGCGGTTCTTTCTGAGGAAGTCGGCGTAGACGGCGCCCTCGGCGGGAGTCTGCACGGCGCCGTGTCTGGTGGCCTTGGGATCGAGGGCTATCACCTTGTGGCCGAGCTTCTGGAGAGTCTGGGTCATCTCGCGGCGCGCGCTCGCCTGGAGCGAGGCGGGGAAGAATGATCTGTTGCCGAAAAAGAGAGCGAAAGTAGTCTTCTGCGTTTTCATGTTCTGTCTCCTTATCTATTTACACAAGCATACCGTTCCCGCGAATCAACACAAGGGAAATCCATACTGCCGCTCATTCCGACATGATATCATTGAGGTCCGCTTTTTTCTCCTGCTCCTGCGCGTCTATGGCTGCCACTTTTGCCTTGGTGCGCTGTCCGGCGTCAACCGTGGTCTTGCCGGTCATTCCCTCGATGGCCTGCCTGGTCAGGGATTTCTCCCGGGCGGGCGGGGGCGCTTCTTCGGCTGTCGGCGGTTGGGCTTCGTGTTCCTTGGCGCCGCGCTTTCCGCATCCGGAAGCGAGCAAGGCGCAAACCATGGCGGTGACCGCGATCATCATTTTCATAATCAGGTTCTCCTCTCACTGTCGTCCCATAGGGACGGGAATGCTGGAATAGTGGAATGTTGGAATGGTGGAATGGTGGAATGGTGGAATGGTGGAATGGTGGAATGGTGGAATGCTGGAATAGTGGAATATTGGAATAGTGGAACAATGGAATGTTGGATATCAAAGAGATGCAAAACAAAGCCATTTTGCTTGCCGTATTTTGCTCCGCATCCGCATCCCGATCCTTCCATTATTCCATCCTTCCATCGTTTCATCATTCCATTCCATCATTCCATTGTTCCATCATTCCAGTATTCCATGGGATGCTATTGAAAAGAGCCGTCACTTCCGTTGATGTGACGGCGGGATCTTGAGAATTACGCGGTACTTTGCCACGGTGCGTCTGGCGATATGGATGCCGCGCGCCTGCAGCGTTTCGGCTATTTCCTGGTCCGAAAGAGGCGACGCCGGGTCTTCCCCGGAAATGAGCGCGAATATCATCTCCTGCACGGACTTATTGGAAAGATCCTCGCCGTTGGACGTCTTAATGCCGGGCGTGAAGAAGTATTTCAGCTCGAAGACACCGCGCGGCGTCTTCATGTGCTTGTTGGCTATGCATCGGCACACGGTGGTTTCGTGGACGCCGACTTCCGCGGCCACCTGTGACATCGTGAGGGGTTTGAGAGCGGATATGCCGACATCCAGAAATTCGGTTTGAGTGCGCACAATCGCTTCCGCCACCCCGCGGATCGTGCGCTTGCGCTGCTCGATGCTCTTGATGAGGAACAGTCCGGCCCTGACCTTGTTCCTTATATAGTCCTTTGCGTCCTCGGCGGTCTTCTCATCCTTCATCATGAGCCGATAATCCCTGCTTATGCGAAGGTGGGGCACCTGGTCATCGTTCAGAATAACCACGTACTTGCCTTCAATCTTCTCGACGATAATCTCGGGCAGGATATAAGCGGGGGTGTCGGCCCCGAACGGGCGGCCGGGCTTGGGCTCCAGCGCGGCGATCATGCCGGCCGTTTTTGTGACCTCCTCGACCGGCGCACTGAGGGCACGTCCGATCTCGGCGTAGTGCTTCGCGCCAAGGGCGTCGAGGTGCTCGCTCACAATCCTTGCTGCCAGGGAATCCTCCTTACCGAGACGCTGAAGCTGAATGAGCAGGCATTCCTTCAGGTCCCTCGCTCCCACGCCGATCGGATCGAACTCCTGGATAACCGACAGGATTTCCTGCACACGGTCGAGACTGATGTTCGCGGATCCGGCAAGTTCTTCAGGGGCCTGGAGCAGGTAGCCGTCGTTGTTGATATTGCCGATGATCAGCTCCCCCACGCGTACATCCTGCTCGCCGAGGTCCGACATTCTGAGCTGGCGGGTCAGGTGATCCTGCAGCGACTCGCCCTGTGCCAGGGAATCGAAGAAGAAATCGCGTTTTCTCTGTCTCGCCGGATCGTGCGGCTCCAGTTCGCGTTCGCGGGTGAAACAATCGCGCCACTCATCATCAATTCTGGAGAGAATTTCGAATTCCTTCTCGAAATTGAGCTCCTTCGCGATATCAACCTCGCCGCCGCCCGGCTCGATGTCAACAGGCGTCGTATCGGGCGCGACCTCCTCCAGCGTGGGGTTCTGTTGTATCTCGTTCTGGATGAGCGCGCGCAGCTCCAAGACCGGCGCCTGGAGCATTTCGAGCGACTGGCGCAGCTGCGGAGCGAGCATCTGAACCTGGCGCTGGTCCTGTGTGAGTGAAAGGGTCTGATTTGCCATAACAACCCGCTGTCGAGATTAAGGTGTAGTCATCCACTGGGAAGTATAGCGGCGCCGCGCGGAGTTTCAAGGAGGTTTCGCAAAAAAAGCAATTTAGAGGATAAGCATGCAGTCACCGTAGCTGTAGAACCGATAGCGTTCCCTGGCGGCCGCCCGGTAAGCGCGCCGGGTCAGCTCCAGGCCGGCAAAGGCGCTGACCATCATGAGCAGGGTTGACCTCGGCAGGTGGAAATTGGTCAGCATGGCGTCAACGGTCCTGAACGTATAGGGCGGCACGATGAAAAGCGCGGAGCGTCCGCGCCCGGGCTTCACAATGGCGTCGTCGGAGGCAACTGTCTCGAGGGTTCTGACCACCGTGCTGCCGACCGCGATTATCCTGCCGCCCGCCCGGCGAGCGTCCGTGATCATCCGCGCGGCGGCCGGCGGAACGGAATAGCGCTCCTCCTCCATCCGGTGGTTCTCCACCAGCTCCGTCTTCACCGGCTTGAAAGTGCCGGGGCCAACGTGAAGGGTGATCGCCGTCCGGCGCACACCGGCGGACTTCAAATCAGCCAGCAGCCCGCGGGTGAAGTGCAGGCCGGCTGTCGGGGCGGCCACAGCGCCCGGGATTCTCGCGTAGACGGTCTGGTAGCGATTCTTGTCGGCTGCCGCGCCGGCCGGATCATCGCGGCTCGAACCCGTACGAGGGCGGCGGATATAGGGCGGCAGAGGCGGGACGCCTTCTTCCTCCATGATGGAGAAGAGGTTGCCTTCATGTTCAAGCCTGAGAGTTATCCTTCCGCCGTCGCCATGAGCAAGGACCTCCGCGCGCACGCGGCCGGACGCGAGAGAAAGCCACCGGCCCGGGGCAGGCACGTTGGAGCAGCGGATGAGGGACTCCCATGTATTCTTCGCGGTTTCCTCGACCAGCAGGATTTCCACCGCGCCGCCGGAGGCCTCCTTCCTTCCGAATAATCTGGCCGGAATCACGCGCGTATTGTTCACCACGAGAAGGTCGCCGGGATTCAGCAAGCGCGGGAGGTCGGCAACCCGGCCGTGGCGGATTTCGCCCGTTGAGCGAATGATGATCATCATCCTCGCCCCGGCGCGGTCCGAAGCGGGCTGCTGGGCGATAAGCTCCGGTGGGAGGTCGTAGTCAAAATAGGATGTCTTCATCGGTAAAGCAAGTCTGCCACGAAACCTGTCCCGCAGGGCGGGAAGACACAAAAAAATAAGATGTTTCTCTTTTTACATGCGACAGCATGCTTTGGAGTGCGGCGGCGGCCTGTCCGTCTGTGGTGGAACGCCGCTTTTGAGCGCCACGTTGTTATCAGGCATGCTTACTTGTGCCATGAAGCCGTACGCTTGTCAATATTTCCTGGCGCTATGCGCACCACCCGCCAGTTCAGCAAAAGCGGCGTTAAGCCGCCGCACTCCAAAGCGGCTGTGCCGCGAAAGGCAGAAACGCCTTACGGAAGTGAAATGCGCCCGTGCTGAAAACACCCCTCGAAAACAAGTTGACAGTGCGAGGGCGGCATCCTAGAATGCCGCTCATGATTCTGAGATGGTCAGCTATTCAGGAAGGACGGTGAGACAGACAAGTGGTTGAAGTTAAACTTAAAAGAGGCGAGAGCGTTGAGAAGGCGCTGAGGCGGCTCAAGAAGAAGATGGACAAGGAAGGCACGATGAAGGACATGCGCAGCCATCAGTACTTCGAGAAGCCCTGCGAGAAACGCCGCAGGAAATCGGCGCGGGCGCGGACATTGCCTTCGTTGTAATATCTGCACGAAAGAGCTCTCCTTCCGGGGAGAGCTCTTTCTATTTTCTGTTCGGGGGCCGAGATGAAAGCATTGATCACGGGCATTACGGGACAGGACGGGTCTTACCTGGCCGAGTTCCTTCTTGAAAAAGGCTATGAAGTGTACGGCATGGTCCGGCGCTCGAGCACGGAGACGTTCGAGCGCATAGCCCACATCAAGGACAGGCTCATTCTGAAGCAGGGCGACCTGCTCGACCAACTTTCTCTGATCAAGATGCTGGAGGAGGTCCAGCCGGCCGAGATATACAACCTGGCGGCGATGTCGTTCGTGCCGGCGTCCTGGACCCAGCCGATGCTGACCGGCGAGTTCACCGGCATAGGCGTTACGCGCATGCTCGATGCCATGCGGCAGGTTTGCCCCAAGGCTAAATTCTATCAGGCATCCAGCAGCGAGATGTTCGGCAAGGTGCGCGAGGTGCCGCAGACCGAGCTCACCCCGTTCCACCCCAGGAGCCCCTACGGCGCGGCAAAGGCTTACGGGCACTACATAACCGTGAACTACCGCGAGAGCTACAACCTCTTTGCGGTGTCCGGCATACTGTTCAACCACGAAAGCCCGCGGCGCGGCAGGGAGTTCGTGACCCGCAAGATCAGCGACGGCGCGGCCCGGATCAAGCTGGGCCTGACGAAGGATCTGAAGATGGGAAACATTGAAGCATGCCGCGACTGGGGGTTTGCCGGCGATTACGTGCGGGCGATGTGGATGATGCTTCAGCAGCCGCAGGCGGACGACTACGTTATAGCCACCGGCATAGCCCATTCCGTGCAGGAATTTATCGAAATCGCCTTCGCCCGCGCCGGGCTGGACTGGCGGAAGCACGTGGTTCAGGACCCGGCTTTCATGCGTCCCGCGGAGGTGGACCACCTTCTCGGCGACAGCTCCAAGGCGCACCGCATGCTGGGCTGGAAGCCCGAGATCGAGTTCGAGGGGCTCGTGAACATGATGGTGGATTCCGATATCGCCCTGCTGAAAAACAAGGCGCAGGGCACCTGACAATGCGCGTTCTCATAACAGGCGCTTTTGGATTCGTCGGCAGGCACCTTATCCGGGAAATGCTGACGGCCGGCCACGAAGTATCGGCCTTCGACATGGCGGAACCGCCCGATGAATTTTCCGATATGGCAGCCATTAAGGGCGATGTACGGGATGCGGCGGCAGTCGAGCGCGTTGTGGCTGAAACCGGGCCGGATGCCTGCGCGCACCTCAGCGGGATAGCCTTCGTGCCCGACGGGTGGGCAGAGATAGGAAACGTCTTCGCCGTCAACCTGAACGGAACCATCAACGTGCTCGAAGCGTTCCGGAAGCGCGCGCCCGGAGCCCGCATTCTCGCCATCAGCTCTTCGGAGGTATACGGCCACGAACCAAGGGATCGCAAGCTTACGGAGGATGAC
>JAGYMT010000091.1 GCA_018400335.1 Kiritimatiellia bacterium
GGGAGTTCCTTGTTGAATGTTGGATATTCAACTGCTCTTTCAGGGTTATTCTGAGTACCGTGGCATGAGCCTCCGGCTCGTGATCCTGCACTAAAAATAGAAAATAGAAGAGAAGGACCAGGAGCGAGGACGCTCATGCCACGCCAGAAGAACGGGAAACGAATGCCGGTGCGTGTTTTCTGTAGCCGGGGTCGTTGACCCGGTTTTTTTCCAAACGGATTTCTCCCAATGAGATTCCTCGACTTCCACCGTCGCTCAACCGCATCCGCGGCGCTACGCCGGATTATCCACGTAGGAGCCGCCACGGCACTGTTTCAGGTAGTTGAGTGCGTGGACCTGGCCGGTCATCTCCAGTTCGCCCTTGTATACCGGGTCATGCCAGCCCTCAATATCAATGCATCCCTTGAAGCCGTGCCTTCGCAGCTCGGATATGATGTCGGTCCAGTTTGAGTCCCCGAAGCCAGGTGTGCGGTGATAGGCGAACTGCTTCGGGCCGTGAACTCCGTGCTCGCGGACAATATCCCAGTGAACGGTGCAGTCCTTGCCGTGCACGTGGAATATGCGTTCCGTCCACGTCTTGAGCTGGGGCATCGGGTCAATCAGCTTGACCATCTGGTGGCACGGCTCCCATTCGAGCCCTATATTCCCGTCGGGAAGTTCGTTGAACATCATCTCCCAGGCGATGGGGTGGTGGGCTATGTTCCAATCCCCGGTGTTCCACGTTCCGCCCATATCGCAGTTCTCGAAGGCGATCTTGACACCCTTGTCGGCGGCGCGTTTTGCAAGGGGACCGAACACGCTCTTGTATTTCTTCATGCTCTTGTCTATGGGCTGGCCGCGCAGCCGTCCCGCAAAGCCGGTTACGAGGTCGGCGCCGAACAGGTGAACATTGTCAATCAAGGTGCGCCATCCCTTGACGGTCTCCTTGTCGGTGGGAGTGTTCTCCAGCGGGTTGCCGAAGATGGACACCGTGCTTATGATGATGTCCGTGCCGGCGAGGCATTCTTTGACATCCCGCGCGAGTTTCTTGATATCCGTGGCGCCGAGCGTCTGCCAGAAGGTAAGCGAAAAGCTTTCGAATCCGTGATGCATTATCTGTTTGATATATGCGGGCGCATTCGGCGCCTGGACCAGTGTGCCGATCCTGATTGATTCCTTTGCAAGTTTCTGAATTGTCTTCATGCAGTATCTCCTTTTATTGTTTATTTCCGGGCCAACCCAGCCTGGAAAGATTTGAATGCTCAATAGTTCACGCGCTGCCCTTTGTCTTTTGCCGTTCAAGGGCGGCCAGCCGCCGCTCCATCTCCTGGATTTTATCCTTCAGTTCCGGCAGCCGCATTATATGAGCATGATTCCTGGCGAACCTGTCATGGGGCAGCGCCGGTGACCCAAGCATATAGGTTTTGCCGGGCACGTCCTTCGTCACTCCCGCCTGCGCGCCGACTATCACGTCCGAGCCGATGGTCAGGTGGCCCACGATGCCCGCCTGACCCGCGAGAATGGTGCGGTCGCCAATGACCGTGCTGCCCGAAACCCCGGTCTGCGCAACGAGCACGCAGTTCTCGCCGATGATCACGTTGTGGGCGACCTGTATGAGATTGTCCATCTTAACCCCGTTGCCGATCCGGGTCTGGCCGAACCTGGCGCGGTCAACCGTCACGTTCGCGCCTATTTCCACGTCGTCGCCGATGACCACTATTCCGGTGTGGGGGATCTTGCGGCGCGCGGCTCCCTCCTGGACGTAGCCGAACCCGTCGCTGCCGATTACCGTGCCGTTGTGGATGATCACCCGGCTGCCGATCTTGGCATATTCCCTTATGCTGACGTGCGGGTAGAATTTGCAGTCGTCGCCGATTGCCGTGCCGTGGCCTATGTAGCAGAAAGCAGAAATGACGCAACGGTCGCCCAATCGCGCGCCCGGCTCGATAATGCAATACGGCCCCACTGAGACGTCCCTGCCCAGAACCGCGTCCTCCGCCACGATAGCGGATGGATGCACGCCGGCGGGGCATTCAATGGGCGGCGGCGCGAACCAGTGCGAGGTCTCGGCAAACGCTTTCTCCGCGTTCTCCACCCGCACGAGCGTCGCGGAGCATGGCTTGTTCCAGTCCCTGTTTACGATAACTGCGCCGGCCGTGGTGCCCGCCGCGGCGGCAGCGTAGCGGGCAGACGCGACGAACGAGAGCTGTTCCTTCCGCGCCTCGCGTAATCCCGCGAGGCCTGATATCTCGATCGCGCCGTTTCCTTCCACCGCGCCGGCAAGTCTCTTCGCTATTTCCGCCACAGTCATCTTCATCGCTTTCTTCCTTTCTTCTTCAATCCTCGGCCTTGTTGAGAAGCGCGATTATGTCGTCGGTGATATCCAGCGTTTCGTCGTAATAGATCACCGGCTCGACTCCGTTCATGGTCTTCCCGGAATTGTCGAGGACAATCGCTATGTCCTTGTCCTTGATGTAGAGCTTAACGGTGCGTCTGATATCGTCAACTATCTCCTCCTGAGTCTCGCGCATCCGGCTTCCGAACTCACTTTTCGAGAGCCGATCGAAGCGTATGAGCCTTTCTTCCGCCTCGGCGTAAGCTTCATACTTATCCTCCGCCTTCTCTCTGCGTTTCTTCTGCTCGGCCTCGCTGAGAGATTCGTCCGCCGCTTCCATGCCGAGGGTTTCCATTTCGGTCTTGATTTTCTTCATCTCTTCCAGCATGTGCCGGCGATCTTTCTCTATCTCGTCAATCCGCGCCTTCATTATAGTGTTTGCGGACTGTGTTTTGTGATGCTTGTCGAAGACGCGCTCCATGGAAATGACGGCAATGCGGGGCGGCTCCGCGCGACAAGGCACAGCGGAGAGGACGGCGGACGACAGCAGCAGAAACAATGCGATATTCTTCATGGCACTCCTTTCAAGAGAATCAGAACCCGTAACCCAGCAGGAAATTGAACTGCGCCGAAGTTCTTTCGACGTCGCCGCCTATCTCGAGCGGCCAGGCGTAATCGAGCCTGACCGGGAAGCCGGGGATATCGAGCCGGAACCCGATTCCGGCGTCGGAGCAATAGTTGGCGAAGTCGAAATCGTAGGGGTCGAGCCACACGTTGCCCAGTTCGTAGAAAGCGGCGAAGCGGACCACCTTGAGGGCGGGTATGGGTATTGTGTATTCCGCGCAGGCCATCGCGGCCGTCTTGCCGCCGATCGGCTCGCCTTCCTCGTAGGGTCCCACGTAACGGTACTTGAATCCGCGGAGGGTTCGCGCGCCGCCGAGGTAGAGCCGGTCGAAGAGCGGGACGTCCTTGCTCGATCCGTATTCCTCGACCACCGCGGCCCAGAGCCGCAGACTGAGCACGTGGCGCAGCCAGAGCGGGATATAGGTTGTGCTCTCGGCCTCGAACCCGTAGACGTCTGTATCGAAGCCCAGCGGGCCGCCGGACAGCTGGGCGGCGATGGTGGTCTTGTTGCCGCGCGTCGGCACGAAGAGGTTGTCGCGCGTGTCGTGCGTGAAGGTGAGGCGCAGCGAGCTGGCCATGCGATTGCCCTCCTCGTCCTTGATTCTCTGGACGGCGTTGGTGGAGACGTCAAAAATCGAGAACTGCTCCAGGCTGTAGCGAAGGTCCGCCCTCCGGAAGAAGCCTCGCAAGGGCTGGCCGAGTGTGATCGCGCCGCCGAGCCGCTCCTGGTTATAGTAGTCGCTCAGGTACTTCTGGGTGGTGTCGTAGAGATCAACGCCGAGTGAGAGCTTGCGGCCGAGGAACCACGGCTCGACGAACGATATCTCGTAATCCGTCCGCTCCGTTCCCAGCTGGGCCCGCAGCCTGACCTTCTGGCCGCCGCCGGTGAAGTAGGGCCATCCCGCTATATCGAAATTCCCCTGGGAGAGTTCGACGAAGCCGATCAGCGCGTCAATGCTCGAGTAGCCGGCGCCGACGAGGAACTGTCCGGTTTTCTGCTCGGCCACCTCAAAAACGAGATCGTCCTTCACCGGGTCCGTCGTTTCGCGCGGATAGCTCGTTACGTTGGAGAAGAAACCGAGATTCTGCAGTATGCGTTCGCTGCGTCGAACGCGCACCTGATCGTATATCTGACCCGGGTAGACGAGGATTTCGCGCCGTATAACGCTGTCCTTCGTGGTCGTGTTGCCGCGTATGTCTATGTATCGTATGTTCACGAGCCGGCCCTCGGTTACCTCGAACTCGACATCAACAACAGGCTCCGCGGGGTGGGCGGATAACAGTGGTGTGACCGATGAGCGCAGGTAGCCGCGGGACTGGTAATAGGCCTGGATGTTCGAGGCGGTCCCGCGGATCTCGCCCATCGAGGCTATGGAGCCGGGAGCCAGCTTGATGAGCGCGGCGATGTCGGCTTCGGGGAAGAGTGTGATCCCCTTGGTTGATGTCTTGCTTATCCGGTACTGACTGCCCTCGGTGATGGGAAATGAAGCCTCCAGTTTGTTCGGCTTGTAGGCTTTGACCGCCGGCTCTCCGATTTGGACATCGAGATAACCGTTGTTCTGGTAGATGGCCGTGAAGATGCTCCTGTCTAATTCCAGCGTCTGCGGATCATACTGTCCGCGCTTCGTGATAAACGAGAAGATGTGCCAGAGCTGGTCCTTGACGGCATCAGTGAGAACCTCGGGCGGCACCGACTGATCGCTTGTTTTCCCCCACCCCGTGAGGCCGGCGACAAAGCGCCGGAAACGGTTCGGCGGCTTGTAAGTGCTGCCCTCGAAAGTGATTCGGCGCAGGCTGGCGCGCGGCCCCTCATCCACATTCACCGTCACCCTGGCAAAACCGGTGGCCGGATTGACGTCTATCACGGGGACGGCCTTCGCGTAGGGATAAAAGCGCTTGTTGTATTCCTCGACCACCTTCCGGCATCGGACAGCCATGACGGACTCATCAACCGGCTCGCCTATCTTCGTGTCGAGCCATTTCTCAACGCGGCGCGCGCCCATGGCTTCGGCGCCTTCCACCTGTACGGCCTGGCCGAGTATGGGTTTCACCGCCACGGTGTAGGTGAGGGTGTGGCCGTCTGCGCCCGGAGTGATCTCCGCGTTGACATAAGAAAAGCGTCCCGCGCCAAGAAGCGCTTCGACGTCCCTCGATATTGCCCGCTGGTCAACAGGGTCCCCCGGCTTGACGCTCACGCGGGAGAGGACGAATTCGTCGTTCTGCACTTCCACGTCCAGGCTTTTGACCTTGACTTCCTTTATTATCGAGGCGCCCGATGTGATGCAGGTCGAAAACAGGGCAAGCGCCGCAAGAGCAAGGGCCGGAAAGTGTTTCCGGCGCGGCGCGCGATGCAGGAGAAGCTTTGGGGTGGTCATATCTCGTTCCCGTCGGGCGGGGCGTCCGGATCCCCGCCCGCCTGTACGCTGGCGTAGTTTTCGAATCTCATGAGCTCGTCGAGGAACACGAGCTTGATCTCTCCGGTTGGCCCGTTTCTCTGCTTTGCCACGTCGAGTATGGCGAGTCCTTCCTCGGCATCGGTTCCTTCGCCCTTGTCATAGTCCCTGTACCGGGACGGGCGCCGGAGGAGGCAGACCACGTCAGCATCCTGTTCGATCGATCCGGAATCGCGAAGGTCGGCGAGGCGCGGCTTGCCCTCGCGATCCTTGGCTTCCGGTGCGCGGTTGAGCTGGCTGAGCACGAGGACCGGCACCTTAAGTTCCTTGGCCATACCCTTAATGGAGCCTGAAATTGCGGATGTCTCAAGCTGCCGGCCTTCCCTTCGGCTCTCCTTGCAGTGGAGCAACTGGAGGTAGTCAACGATGAACAGTTCGATTTCATGTTTTTTCTTCATGCGCCGCGCGCGCGCGCGCAACTCAATTATGTCCAGATCTCCCGTGTCGTCCAGATAGATGGGCGCCTTCATCAGCGCGTCGGCGGCCTGGGCGAGCATGCCGTGGTTTGTTGGCGTGAGGTAGCCGGATGCTATCTTGTGGGCAGCTATGCGCGCGCGGCTGCCCAGCATGCGCATGATGAGCTGTTCGCGTGTCATTTCAAGGCTGAATATGCCGACCGCCCTGGGCTTCTCGCCGGCGGTTCCTGTTGCCACGTTTTCCGCAATGTTCATGGCCAGGGACGTCTTGCCCATCGAGGGGCGTGCGGCCAGCACGATCATTTCGCCCGCGTGCAGGCCGAGGAGCTTGCTGTCAATATCCCTGTATCCGGTCGCGACACCGCTCACGTCCTGCTTGTTCAGCCGCAGGTGCTCGATGGTCTTCATGGTTTCCTTGACGGCGAACTGCCAGGGAACCATGAGATTGTGGCGCTGGTCCGATATCTCGAAAAAACTCTGCTCCACGCGGCCTAGCACCATATCGGCCTCGTCGTCCGAGGAATAGCACTCCTTCTCGGCATTGCGCGCGCAATCTATAATGCGGCGCAGAAGGTGATTCTGGCGCACGATATCAACGTAGTACTCGGCGTGGGCGGTGGTGGGGACCGATTCCGTGAGCTGGCCCAGGTAAATTGTTCCGCCGATTTCCTTCAGCTTATCCTGCGCGCCCAACTTGTTGGAGAGGGTGAGGGCGTCAACCGGCTTGCCCTCCCTGGACATGTCGAGCATGGCCGCGTAGATGGTCTGGTGCGGCCGGAGGAAAAAAGACTCGGTCTCAACCTGCTTTTCGACGCAGAAATCCAGCGTTCTGTCGGGGTCGAGCAGGATCGTGCCGAGCAGGCACCGCTCGGCTTCCTCGTTGTACAAGCGCTCGCGGTGATCGCTTCCGGGCGTCCTGATGGATTGGGGAGATTGTGCCATGCCGCTCCATGGTTGTTATTCTTCGACAATCCAGACCTTGAGCGGGGCCTCGACCTCCGCGTGAAGTCTGGTCTTGATCGTGAAGACCCCGATTTCGCGGAGCGGCTCCTCCAGAAGGATGCACCTCTTGTCAAGCTGTATTCCCTGCTTCACGAGAGACTCGGCGATGTCCGCGGTGGTGACCGATCCGAACATCTTCTCATTCTCACCGACCTTTACC
>JAGYMT010000092.1 GCA_018400335.1 Kiritimatiellia bacterium
GCTCCCACTCCGCCACCTTGCGGCAGCGCCAGGCGACCCAGGCCGGGCGGACGGCGGACGTGAGGAACGCGTGGCGTTTCGCGAATCGTTCCGGATCCTTGGGGTCGACCGCCCTGACCTGGATGCCGGTTTCCCTCTCGAACAGGGAGACGGTGTAGTCATCGTAGCCGGCATTCAGGCTGCCGAACCAGAGCACGGACCCAACGTAGATGTTGAACGAGATGCCCTTGAAGGCGGGGAATCGGGCATAGCGGTCGAGGATTTCCTGCACAAAGGCGATCACCTTCTCCTGCGTCACGGGATGCAACGGATTGAACATCGGGCCCGGCGGGTTGAGCGGGTTGTCGCGTTCGCCCCAGGGCTTATCAACCTTACAAAAGAGCTTTCGCGGGCCTTCCGCGTTAATCCGCTTGCTGTATTCGGCCATGACAAGGGCGTTGTAGTTGCCTGTCCAGTCTCCGATGGCCGACCGGACCTGGTTGTTGGCGAGCATGTTGTTGTACGTGTCGGCGCCGGCCTGGATGGCGGGCAGGTCAATGTTCATCCCCTCCAGCAGCGAACTCAACCGGATCAGGGTCAATGCGCCGACAACGCCGATCCCCTCCTCCCCGGCTCGTTCCAACAGGTATGGCCACCAGTCGGCCGGTTTCTGAACGGAGCGGCACCAGAGCGTGTGATCGGGCGTGGCCATGAAATTGAAATTGTCGGAATAGTTGGTTTTCGAGGGAAATTGCGGGCCGTAGTACCAGCACAGGATCGGTTGGATCAGATTTTGACCCGAATGGCGCGCATAGGCCAGCACGTGATCGGTCCATTGTTGGTGATCCATCGCGCCCTCGGCCATGGCGTATCCGCCCGGGTCTTCCCACTGGGCGCCCAGCTCGCGTCGGGAGCCGTCGCCGGGATCGCCGGGCACGGTCAGCGGCGCGGCCCCGGTGAGCTCCCAGACCTCGATCGAGGCGGCCGCAGCGGGCTCGCCCTCGCCCCAGGTCACGATCTGGATGGCGCATTCGTTCCAGCGCGGGTAGAAGAATAGCCGCGCTTCCTGCATCGTATAAGTGAGCTCATATTCCCATCCTGTATAGATGCCCATGGTCATGTCGTAGCTCATGCCGTCGGACACGCCGAGATGCCGGCGCTTGTCGTCGGGATAGCGCAACACGACCAGATGCGGGTGGCCGATCTTTTCGATCCGGAACCGGTAGGCGAACCGGCTGCGTGTCTTGTCGCCCGCCTCGCGATAGCGCCCAGCCGCGGTCTCGACCACGCGCGTAGGCTCATGTTCGATATACTCCTCCGGCGGGTAATCGCTTGCGCAATCGAATTGCCGAATTAAACGTCCCGTTGGCGCTTCACTCGTGTTTTGCATCTCGTGTTCCCTTTACGTGTCGTTCCGTCGTTTCTCTTGTCTACGTCGTTGCGGCGCGCGGCGCGCCGTCCGAATTCTTGGCCAGGACGATGCTGGCCAGCCGGAAAGTGAAAAGAGCGGATCCTTCCGCTTCACTTCGGGCAAGCAGCCATACCCCGTGGAAACCGGGTTGGAGCGATGGCGAGACGAAGCAGCGGCGAGGCCGGAAAACGGCCTGATACATGGGCTTCCCCTCGGCCGCGGCGACGTCTTCCGCAAATCCCAGATACTCCGCGCCGCTAAAACCGAATTGCCGCTCTCCGACAAAATGCCAGGCGTAGACCGATCCAACCTCCATCGCCAAAGGTTCCGCTGTTTCCCCCGCATGGAACCATACGGGGAAAGGCCGCTGCCGACCTCGAAAAACCAGCACGCGCCCGGAATCCGTCAGCTTATCTTCTTCGACCGCGGCGGGCGGTTGCCAGGCGTAGCCTTTGTAGTCCACGGGAAAATCCAGGACCATTTCGGAGGGAAGCCCCGCCAGTTCGGGCGGCATATTTCCCCGGCGGTAGACCGGCTTGCTGTCCGCCCCTTCGGACCACGCACCGTGCAGACAACATTCGCCGATGGTTCCTGTGTCGTACAGCAGCTTCCCCCGCGGCCTGCCGCCTTCCGTTTTCAGGGATGCCCCGAAGACGGCAAGCCGGCCGATATGCCCGTCGTTGGTCAGTAGGTGCATGGGCTCCAAGGTCCGGTTCACGGCGGTCACATTACGCAGATGCAGGCTGTCCACCGAGGCGCCCCGTTCCACGGCAATGCAGGGCGCGGCCCACTCGTCTTCGGTGCGCAGGTAATCCGCCACGGAGAGGCTTCCGACCCGGACCCCTGACTCCACCCAGATGAGGGCGTTCTTGGCGAAGTCCGGATTCACCCGGAGTCGGTCCTCTTCCGGGCCGCCCGGCTTGCCGAAGGTTTTGCGGATGAACAGGCCCGTCACCGAGATATCCTCGAACCGGGATTGCCCGCCCGGCCAGAAATCCATGAACATCCTGAAGTTGGAAAACGAAATGGCATTGACACGGAAGGAAGCGAAAATGTTACTGATTCGAATGCGCCGCACGGGCGATTTCATGGACAGCAAGCGCACGCCGGTGAAGCCGTTTTCCGCGTACAGTCCGTCAATGGAAATATCCTCGATGGGACCGTTGGAGATGGCGGCTGCGTGTCCGTCATCGGCGTTCAGCGCCACCATGTCGTCGTGCGTGGCGCCTTTGAGATTGGCGATCCGTCCGAAGCGGGACGGGCCATGGATATGGACTCCATCCATGTTGAGAAAGATGGGATTGCAGTGCGTGTAGTCGAACGTGATGTCCTCGATGGTAAAGTTTTCGAGCCGGGCCAATTGGATGCCGAAAGTCACCGGATCCCGGAGCGTCAGACCGCGAATCGTCAGATGCCGGATATTGACCAGACGCATCAGAACTCCGATATAGCGCGACGGAGAATAGGTATCCCAGTGCCCGCCGCCGACAAAGGGATTGGGCGATTGGGCGCGATTGTCCATGTCCCAGATACCGCCGATCAGCGAGATGCCTTCATTGCCGCCGACATGGTCGTCGTTGGTCAGCATGATGGTGTCCGCCCCCGGCGCCAGGCGGATGCGGGTCAGGTTGTCCAACCGCAGTGTCTGGCCGGAATGAATGACCAGCGGTCCGCTGATCAGATAATGATCGACGGGCGGCGGGAAATAGACGTCGGGCGCGCCGGCATCGAGCCGGGCCTGTAGCCCCGCGGTATCGTCATGCTCGCCGTCTCCGAAAAGATTGGGCAATCGCGCCCTGGTGCTGCTCATGTCTTACCTCCATGCATACGTGAATGAGTACATGCCGGACCCTAAGGACAGCGCCACGCTGCCGTCCTGGATGCCCTCCACCTTGATACCCCGCGCAACCGCGATGGGCTGTCCGGATTCCGTGATCGTCCCTGGTTCTTCCGTTTGAAGAAAGAGTGTGGCCGTGGTGTTCGGGGGAATGGACACTTCGAGGCACAGTACGGAGTCCTTCTTTTGCCAGCGGACGGAGATTGGTCCGTTGACCGAGTCGTAGCGCGCGTCGAGGCTGTCCATGTCCGGCGGAATGAACGGACGGATTATTATGTGCTTGAACCCCGGCTGCGCCGGGTCATGCTGGATTCCCGCCAGGCCGTCGAGAAACCACTCGCCAATGCTGCCGAGTCCCGTGTGCGAGCGCGACTGACTGTTTTGGGCGGGCGGCCCCACGCGGTTGACGTCGTCATGCGGGTCGCCCCAGTTCTCCCAGATGGTTGCGCCTCCGTCCTTCAGCATCGCGCCCCAACTGGGGGTGTCGGTGCGGTTGACCATCAGGTAGACCAAGTCCGGTCGGTCCATGGCGCGAATTAGCCAGAGGACGTACATCATGCCGAGATCGCCGGCCGTGGGCCGGCCTCCGCAGCCCTCGCGGACATGCTGCTCCAGCGAGCGCCACACTGCCTTCGTCTCACTCGCCGGCGGTACGCCGGCCAGCAGCGGCAGAGCCATGTGTGTTACATGCTCCACGCCATAGTCGGCCTGCTCTTTCCGGTAGTATCGCTCGTGCATTAATCGTCTCTTTTGATCCGCCTTCGCGCGGTATCGCTCAGCGCCATCACCGTCGCCCAGGAGGGAAAGGCATTCACTCATGCGATCAAGATTCAATATAAAGGCGCTGTTGTTGTAGATCGTCCGCGGCAGCCGGGATTTGTCCGGGACCATTGGCGGATCGAACGGCGCCACGGCCAGCCATTCGCCCAGGAAGGCGAACCCGTAAGCAACCCCTTCGAACTGCCGCATGTCGAGCAGGCCGCTGGTCCGGTCGCAAAACGACTCGATCCGCGCCAGGTACTTCTCGGCGCTCGCGCGGGCCGCCGCCATGATCCGCCGGTCGCCGGTGAAAAAGTAGAGGTGTAGCGGAGTATGCGCATAATAGGCGCCGATATTGTAGTGGGGCCACAGTCCGGCCGGCCCGCCCGGACCCACCGGCGAACTCGTCGGGGCCAGCCCGTCGTCCCGCTGAGCGTCGATGGCGTCACGCAGGGACTTCTCGGTCAGCGCCGGCCCTTCGGCGAAGTGTTGCAGCATGAACGGCGCGTAGGGCATCACGTAGCCGTAGGCGGCGCGCTCTCGTTCGGGGCAATCCGCGATATAGCCTCCCACGCTATTGGCCAAAAACGTATTCAGGCTCGCCCGATAGATCCGGTTGAGAAGTTCGTTCGAACATGAAAACGAACAGGCGGGGGTCAGATCCGTGCCCAGGAGCAACGCTTTAAGCCGTCCAAGCGCTGGAGCGCTCGCTAAATCCTTGATGCGAATATACCGGAAGGTGTGATAATTGAATTTGTTGCAAAAACATACCTGGCCCGAGGCATCCGGGATAACAACATCCCGTTGGTTCCAGTTCGGGGTTCCCCCCGTATCAGGAACCATCCATTCCAGGTAATCCAGCGTGATGTTCCGCCCCGCAGCGGATTGTCCGGCAAACGCAAACCAGCCCGTGACAACTCTCCCCATGTCCACCAACCATGTTCGCTCGGATTCCTGTTTGATTTCCAGCGGCGGAACCTCCTCGATCACCGCGGTCGGCGGCACTGTCTGAGCGCGTAGGTCGGGACCTGCCGCGTTTCGGACGCGAACATTCGCCCACCCGGTGTCATTGAAATCGGCCCTGCTCCAGTCGGGCAGTTCCCCGCCGCAATCGAGACGCTCGCCGCCATAGTCCTGGTACTCCCATCGTCCGATGTGCCGGATGTGGCTTGGATGGGTCTTCCAGGTCCCGTCGCTGGCGATGGTCAACCGTTCTCCCCGATCGCACTCGATCTCCAGTTGTACGATACCGTGCGCTCTGGAACCGGGGTAGAAACGTTCGACGAAGCCATCGCTCATCCATAGCCCGACACAATTCAATCCTCCCTTCAGCAAACGAGTGATATCGTGTGCCGTGTAGAAGACATACTTATTCCACGGCGTGACTTGCGGCGCGAGCACATCCTTGCCGACCTTTTGTCCATTGATGTACAGCTCGTGATAGCCCAGCGACGAGACGTAGACAATCGCGCGCGCCGGATTACCCGGCACCGTAAAGCTCTTTCGTAAGAGCGGAGCGGCCGGCTCCGCGGCCTTTTGGCCGTCTTCGGCTATCCATTGGGCCATCCAATCTTCCGGTTCAAGCAATCCCATGGTCCAACATCCCGGCGCCGACCATCGCGACGGCTTGCCGTTCTGATCCCAAACACGGACTTTCCAGTGGCATGCCAGACGGGATGTAAGCCTCTGTCCCTCATATTCAACCAGAACCGCCTGGCCGGAGAGCACCTTCGCGCTGTCCCATAGGTCGCCTTCGTCCCGGTCCAGCGCCTCGCGGCGGGAGGAGACCAGCACCTGATCCGCCGTTTGCCGCTGGCTTCGCGCCGCCGAATCGCCCGAGTCCAGCCACCACGACAGTCGTGGCTTCGTGTTGTCGATGCCAAGTGGGTTTTCGCGATAGTCGCACCGCAGGCGAACCGGCGTCAATCCCGACCCGGGCGCGATGTCTCCGTCGAGATTTCGAACAGACTGTCTTTTACCAAACGCGCTCATCGCATGCCGTTGTCGTGTGGTGTGACGCCTCTGTGTTGCAGCACGCTTTCCACTGCCGCATCGAGCGCTATCGCCGCACCGTGAGAAACGATGTTCACATGGGACTTCCTATTGATAAGAAATCGCTTTTCAGGCGACGCGAGCACAGACCCGCTGAGACCGGTCTGAAGATGCGCTTTTCCTCCTGCGGCGGATCTTCGACATGGGGAAGAGAGTGCTAAAACAGGACAGGAATGTCAAGCGCGGGTTGAAAACAGCTTCAGGAGTTCAGTTTAGGCGCTGAACGTTCAAAACTGAACGTTCAAAACAGGACGATGGTTGGCTTTTCCGCGCCATAATAAGACAGACCAATCCTGTCGTGATCGTTCATCCGTTCACGTACTACCAGATGATAACGAGATGATTGGGGACGTATCTAAACATTCAACATATGGACGGTGCGCTTGAAAACAGTTCTGATTGAACGATCCTTTTTCATCCGCAATTCAATCCGCCGCACCGCCATACTCACCGCCCCGTAATCCATCCCGCCGACCGCTTCCCCCAATTCCCGCAATGTCATCCCCGTGCATTCACGCGCCACGCACAACACCAGATCGCGCCCCCAGTCACCATGCCGCTCCGCAAACTGCGCCCAATGCTCACCTCTCGCCGTTTCAACCGCACTCACCACCTCCGGAAATGTCCACCGCCGCCTTATCTCGCTCTTATTCGCCCACTCCCGATTCACCTTCTCTATACCACGCTTGATCCGGCTGATGAACTCATCCGTCCCAACCGCCACCCCATTCTTCAACCGCGCCGCCCAATCTTCTTCGTATCCCCCCTTCACGTATCCTTCCAGCTCCGCCCGGTAATTCTTCGCCCGCTCTTCTCCGCTCTTCCCGCCAGCCCGCTCAAGTATCGTCCCAAGATGCAGCCAGGCAGGCGCGCGCTCATACCCCGCGTAATACTTGTAACTGCTCCACCCGTGCGCTCTCAA
>JAGYMT010000093.1 GCA_018400335.1 Kiritimatiellia bacterium
GATCAATCAAGCGGCCTCCAAGGAGATGCGCAAGCTCTGGCATGTCTACCGGAACGTGGAGCGGATGTACATGCAGATGCAGCTTCATCGGCTTGCCCCGGACGAGCGCTACCTGCGCATGACCCGCTACTTCACCTCAGCTCTCTTCCGCAAGGAGCGCTCCGGCCTCGCCATTACCGGCGGAATCGGACGCCATGAAGGCTGGTCGGAGGATCAGCATTGCGGCCACGGCCTCGGCGAGACCTGCGCTTCGTCCGTGACGTTGCAGTTCGCTCAGGAGCTGATCAACACGGAAGGCGATCTCCGACACGGCGACCTCATGGAGCGTGTTATTTACAACCAGCTCTTCGCCGCCCAGGAACCCGCCGGGCGCCGGCTGCGCTATTTCACTCCGGCGACCGGTAAACGACACTACTACGAGCATGACATTTTCTGCTGCCCGGGAAACTACCGCCGTGCCCTGTCGCGCCTGCCGCAGTATGTCTACTACCGGTTCCAGGACGGCATTGCCGTGAATCTCTACAACTCGTCCGAGGCGATGATCCGCTTGCGGGACGATCTGGTCGTAGCGCTCCGGCAGGTCACGGAATATCCCGCCGGGGAACCCGTCACGCTGACGGTTACCCCCTCGCGTCCGGCGCGGTTCCCCCTGTTTCCGCGGATTCCGCGCTGGTGTCGCGCGCCCCGGATCGCCGTCAACGGCGCCCCGGCGGGCGCGATCATCGACCGCGAGTGGCAGCCGGGCGACCGTGTCGAACTCGACCTGCCGATGCCATGGCGCTTCGTGCGCGGTCGCGACCTGCAGGCTGGGCGGGCGGCGCTGATGCGCGGTCCGCTTGTTTTCACCCTCTCGCGCCGGGGCAACGGACTGCCGGACAACATGGTCTTGCGCGACATCACCCTCGATCCGCGGGCGATCGAAGGCCCGTTCTCCGACACGTCAAGTCGCCCCGGCGGATACGCCTGTGCCTTGCGGGGCTGGAGTCCGGAACGTGCGGTGACCGATCCGCCCGATCTGCGCCTGAAGCTGACCGAATTCCCCGACCCGGACGGCGAGGAAACGTATTTCCGGCTCGTCAACGACGCGGACGTTGTGGACGACGAACTGCTGGACGCCAGGAGCACATGATGTTCGAACGGCAAAACCCCAACCTTCTGTTCGTCTTCGCGCTGTTCTTGTCGTGGGGGCCGCCCCATACCCCGTTCGGCTCGGCGCCGCCGCGATTCGAAACCATGTACGATCCGTCCAGGATCGAATTGCCGCCGAATGTTCCCGAAGCGGTTGCCGACGACGCACGCGGGGAGTTGGCCGGGTACTATGGTAATGAATAGCAAAGGAAGAGCAATGAAAGCACCGTACAGAGTATTATTCAGCAACGACACAACGAACATCGAAACCTGCGTCAGTCCTTTTCGCGCCAAGCGCGAGCCGTTCCGGCCCGAGATGCTGGAGGCGACGGTGGACGAAACGGCGGGCTGCGGCATTGATGCGCACCTCTTGCAACCTGGTGTGGGCTGGGTGCCCTGGTGGAAGAGCAAGGCCTATCCCTTCGATGATCACGTCGCCTTCATGAAAGAGGCGACCGGCATGGACCCGAGCGCCAGCGGCTTTGCCAACTATATGGCGCAAGGCGGCGACATGGTGGACGTCTTCTGCCGGCGCTGCCGGCGGAAGGGACTGAGCCCCTTCGTCTCATTCCGCCTCAACGACGTGCATGGCCATGAATTCATGCAGATGCGCAAGGAAGAGATCCCTTCCTCTGCCTGGCATTGCTTTTCCCCGGTTCACACCCAACATCCTGAGTGGCGCCTGGGCGAAATCAATGATAGGAACGGGAAGGCGCTCAACTGGGCCATTCCCGAAGTGCCGCGGACCAAGTTCGCCTTCATCTCGGAGATTATCGAGCAGTACGATATCGACGGATTTGAGCTGGATTTCATGCGGCACTGCAATTTCTTCAATCCGAAAGAGACCCCTTTGGAAAAACGGCGCGCCGTTGTGACGGACTTTGTCCGATCCGTGCGCGAGTCTCTGGACACACGCGACACCGCCGATGGCCGGCACCGCTGGCTCTGCATCCGCATTCCCGCCCAGGCATCGCTCTTCGACTTCCTCGGTCTGGACCTCGCCGCACTGGCGGAGGCGGGCGTGGAAATGTTCAACCTGTCCAACTATTACTACACGGAACACCGCGGCGATTTCGCGCAGATCCGGGAGCTTGCGGGCCAAGAGACCAGCCTCTATTTCGAGATGTGCCACACGGTCCGCCAGCGCACCCTTCCGACCAAGTTCAAGTATGACAATACGCTGCAACGGCGCGCCACGCCGATTCAATACGCCACCGGAGCGCACCTGGCCTATGCCCGCGGCTGCGACGGCATAAGCACGTTTAACTTCGTCTACTACCGTGAACACGGTGTCGGCGAGCGCGGCCCCGCCACGGAGCCGCCTTTTGAGATCCACCGCACCATCGGCAATCCCGCCGCCTGCGCCGCCGGTCCACATCACTACATCATGAGCGAAGGCTGGTATGGCATGGGAATCGAGTCCACACCGCTGCCCGCGACACTGCGGGCAGGCGAATCGCTCCGGGCAAAGCAGGATATGGCGCCGCCGAAGGATGGCTGGCGGAAGGGCGGCCGGTTGCGCATCCAGGCCGACGCCGACCTGGGCGACAGCCAGTGGTCCGCCGCGCTGAACGGCATGGCGCTTGAAGAAAGCGAGGACCGCTCGGAGCCCTGCGACAATCCGTATCCGCAACTGCTGGGCGAGCCGGAGGAGCATCGCGCCTGGCGGGTGCTCCCGGAGCTTCTCAAGAACGGCTTCAACGACATCGAGATCACGTTGGTCGGCGGTGTCCGAGAGGCAAGAATTGTGTTTCTGGATATCGCGTTGGAGGATGGCCGTTGTTGAAAACGGAGCAAAAGCTATGGCGTGCCTGTCGCTCTTCGCTCTATCGCGGAGGTCTTCAGGCAGTTCGGAGGAGAGTCATAAGATTGTCTTAATCAGGAGCAGAAACCATGGAGTTAATAGCTTGTTTTGAACAACTATCCAGCGGACCGTTGTTGATTCCCAAGATAGCCGGTTTTGATTTCCAGTCGTTTCCGCACGAGCCCGTTTTTGACAAAAACATCGGCGGCGTGCGGCGCCGGTCGTTTTCCATGGCATTGCCTGGTGGCGGGGTTCTGGTGAACGACTTGTTTATATCCGCCGACCGGTTGATTTGCGTCGCAAAGTACCGGCTCGATAGCGACCACGAACTAGAAGCCTGGGATGTCACTGTCGCATCTGTAGCCGCCGCGGCCGAGTCTGTTCACGCCTACGTAGGGGCACACGGGGAGCACGGGATCGGCGCCATGCTTCGGTCAGGCGATGCAAAGATTTCTACTGCAAGCCATAATTGGGCCTACTGCCCACTGACGCCGCGTGTAGCTTTTTGCGGCGGAGGCAACACGATGGTGGTCGGCGGCACATCACCGGCTCATGATTTCGGGTTTCAGTACAAGGCAGAGTCTGGTAAATTTGACTATTTGCGTTTCGACTACGGGGGAGAGGAATTCCCGAGGAAGCTGACTGGTGGCGTTTGGCATCACGGACCACGCCTGCAGGTTCTGCTCGCGCGAGATAGTTCGGTGCATGAGGCTCACGCCGATTTTACCCGGGCGATGCTCGACGATGGGGTTGTCGCACCCTGGCGCCGCGCGCCCGAAGCTGCGTTTTGGGATGACACGTCATATTGCACATGGGGCGATCAGAACGAGATTGCCCGTGCTGTTAAACGCCAGGATCAGGCCGGTAGTTGTGACTATTCAGCCATGAAAGCGGCACTTGATGAGACGCTGGTGAGACGGGCTGCAGGAAAAATCAGGGCTTGCGGCCTCCCTATCAACACAATCATCATTGATGACGGGTGGCAGGATTTACGCGGCGACTGGAACCTGGACACCGGCAAATTTACCGATATGCGGCGGCTGACTGACGACCTGCACAACATGGGCTTCCGCGTGGCCTTCTGGTGGGCTCCCTTCCTGACTGAGCCCCGTGCCCTGGTTTTGGGCAGCAACCGGGTTGTCGGCCCGGTCAAGCACGAACAGATAGTAATTGACTATGGCAAACAAGAAACTCGCGAATGGCTTTCGGAAAAACTCGACCTCTGGTTTGACGACGGCCCCGGGCAGTGGAATATGGATGGTGTGAAGCTCGACTTCATGATGGAAAAGATCTTCCCGCGGCGCGAGGTACATGACCCCGAATGGTACGGCGAGGAGAGGGTTTGCTGCCGCCTGCTGGCCACTATAGAGGCCGCTTTTCATTCGCGCGGCAAGCCTTCAGGAATCTTCAGCATTCCTTACAGCCCCAATCTGATGCGGTTCGCCGCGCTGGGTCAGTTGGAGGAGCGGCACGACAGCGACTTTACCTTCATGGCCGAGAAGCGCCTCCTGATCAAGGCGTTGATGCCCGGTATGCGCTTTGCAACCCATTTCAACTTCAACATCGCCGCCGTGCCGGATCACATTCGCGCGGCGCGCGCCAACGGTTTTGTCCCTCAGATCGGACTGCTTCTCGCCGAGTGCGTAAGTCCCCAAGACGTGGATCGAATACGCGTTGCGCTCAATGAAGTCGGTTAGTCGACATTCTTTGTTACGCGCTTAATCCTGGAAAGAGCAGTTGAACTGCTCCGTATAGGCGTGCGCCGGGACTACGGAAGTCCAGCCTGGGCGTTATGACGGTACTCCCCGCGGGGATTCTTTTGCAGGCGGAAGATCGCCGGCGATAGATCCTTGCAGGCGGAGTCCGGTGCAATCCAAATCCGCACATCACGCGGTTCCACTGTCCATTTCATTTCCGCGGACCAGGCGGCAAGATCATTCTCGGAAAGATGAAAACGGACCACGGATTTACGGCCTGGTTCCAGAGTAATACGTTGAAATCCCTTCAGTTCACGCACCGGCCGAGTGGCGCCGGCATGGGGGAAACGAATATAAAGCTGTGCCACGGTTGTCCCTCGCCGTGCGCCTGCGTTGACAAGCTCGGATTCGACATCAATGCCGGACGAACTCGTGCACAACGGTGATGCGCATCGGGTTGGACCGAATTCAATCGTGGTGTAGCCCAGGCCAAATCCGAAGTGGAACTCGGGACTGAAGTCGACGTCCATGTAGCGCGATGTGAAATCCTTCGGATCAAGAGGCGTGCCGGTCGGCGCGCCGTGCTGATCCGGCTTTGGCGGTCGCCCGGTGTTCTTGTGATTGTAGTAAAGCGGGATCTGTCCAACAGCTCTGGGGAATGTGACCGGCAGGCGGCCGGTCGGTTCCGCCAGTCCCAGAAGCAGATCGGCTATCGCGGCGCCCCCCATGGTTCCCGGATGCCACCCCCAAAGCAGCGCATTAACCAGGGGAAGAACTTCCCCCAGGATCAGCGGACGTCCCGCCAGAATAACCGCGACAATCGGCTTTCCAGTCTCATGGGCAGCCCGCAGCAAGGCCAATTGCGCGCCGGGCAGATCGAGAAACGCGCGCGAATGGGCTTCTCCGCTGAGGTTGGCATCCTCGCCTAGCGCCAGCACGGCAAGGTCGGATCGCCTGACGATATCAATTGCGGCATCAAAAGCCGAGGTGTCCGTGCTGCGCGCATGCGGGAGCGCGGCGTGAAAACACACTCGATCCGATCCCAGGCGCTGCGTCAGGCCGTTCACTATGGTGCAGGCGGCGGAAGGTTCACCGTCCACAACCCAGCAACCCAGTTGATCCCTGGCCGCTTCGGCCAGTGGTCCAAGCACCGCCACCCGGCCGCCGCCGGTCCATGGCAATAGTCCGTCATTTTTGAGCAGCACGCAACTTTGCAGCGCCGCCTGTCTTGCGCATTCCAAATGCTTGGGTGACAAAATCACGGAGCGCGGGATTTCCGGCTGCGTCGAGCGGTCAAATAGTCCCAATAGATATTTGACGCGCAAAATGCGGCAAACGGCTTCGTCTATCCACTGGATTGGGATTTCGCCCTCGGCAAGCAGGCCGGGCAACTGGGTCGGATAGCTGGAGCTGACCATTTCCATGTCAACGCCCGCCCGCAAGCCCGCAATAGCAGCTTCTTTTTCATCGGCGCAATAACCATGGACGATCATTTCGGTTATTGATGCCCAGTCGCTGACCACAAAGCCGTCAAACTTCCATTCCTTTTTCAATATGCGCCGCAATGTAAATGCGTTTCCGGATGCCGGAACGTCGTTTAGCTCGTTGAATGCGCTCATGATTGAAACCACGCCGGCTTCCACGCAGGCAAGAAAAGGGGGTAGGTAGATATTACGAAGCGTCCGCTCCGGGATCAACGTGGTGTTATAGTCCCGGCCTCCCTCCGCCGCGCCATAGCCCACGAAATGCTTGGCGCAGGCAGCAATGCTTCCGGCTTCAGCAAGGTTTCTCCGGTTCTGTCGGCGCCGGGCGCGCCGGCCATAAGGCGTTGCCGGACGCGGACTGCCCTGAAATCCTTCCACCATTGCCGCTCCCATTACGCCCGCCAGATAAGGATCTTCTCCGCAGCTTTCGGCGATTCGACCCCAACGTGGATCGCGCGCAATGTCTATCATGGGAGCAAAGGTCCAGTTTATGCCCATGGCCGCGGCTTCGTGCGCGGCAACTCGCGCGCCTTCCCTGGGGATGTCCGGATCCCATGAAGCAGCCTGTCCCAAAGGGATCGGCATAATGGTGCGAAAACCATGAATAACATCCCGTCCGATGATAAGCGGAATCCCCAGGCGACTCTCTTTCATGGCAATTCGCTGATATTCCAGCGCATCATCACCCGTGACATTGAGCACTGACCCTACCTTTCCGCGCCGGATCAGGTCTTTGTGATCTTCCGCTGATCCGTTAATCTGCCAGAGCTGACCGCCAGTGAAGCCAGTTACCTGTTATTTTCACTGCTACTGAA
>JAGYMT010000094.1 GCA_018400335.1 Kiritimatiellia bacterium
GCGAGATGCCGCAAGCAGAAAACCGGAACAGTAACATCACATGGAAAATTGCAAGGATGGAATAATGGAAGGATGCAGTAACGAGGCAGGAAAAGAGGCACAACTCTCAAAATTCCAGTATTCCAACATTCCACTATTCCATTATTCCTGTCCCTATGGGACGCTAGTGAATGCGCATCATAATGCAAATTGCCAAATTTATCTCGACGTGACCGACGCAACCCATTATTGTATTTGAGTTGTCACATTTATTTGCGGGAGAATGATATGAGAAATCACAGCGGCGGATTCACACTCATCGAGATTCTCGTGGTCGTCCTGATCATCTCCATCCTCGCGGGGATCGTCGGGGTGGGGGTGTTGCGCCATCCCGGCGCCGCAAAGGTGACTGCCGCCAAACTCCAGATCAAGACGTTTAAGAACGCCCTGCAATTATATAAGATGGAGCAGAACCGGTTCCCGACGCAGGTGCAGGGGTTGGAAGCACTCTGTGTTAAGCCCTCGGTTGCGCCGATGCCGGAAAGCTATCCGGATGATGGATATCTTGACAGCAGGAATCTTCCCAAGGATCCGTGGGGCCGGCCTTACATCTACATCGTGCCCGGCAGGAGTAATGAGCCATATGAGATTATATCATACGGCAGCGATCGCGAGCCGGGCGGAACGGACGATGCGGCTGATATTTCCAGCTCCGACCTGTGACGGTTTCAACCTTCTATGCGCAGAAGTCGTTCAATTCATGAATAACACGGGCTTTACCCTGATCGAGACCCTGGCGGCCTTGATCGTCCTTGCAATAATGGCGCCCGTGCTGATCGAGGCGCGTATTCTGGCGACCAGGACCGAACAGATGACGAGCGCGGCCGAAAACATTTCCCTCGAGATCGAGAGGGCCGTCGTGGAGTCGGTCTGCGGAGCCTCCGCCACGAACCAGTCGGAAGATGCCTGTTTCTCCTGCAGCATAACGCGGCATGCTGTTGATAACGAAGAATCGGCGGCGATTTTCTCTGATGTCGGCGTGGAGAAAGCTGGGATTGCGCGCGAAATATACAGATGGGAGCTTGTGTCAGCCGAGAGACCTTCGTTCAAGGTCAATCTTTTTACCCGCCCATTCCCGGAGTAGATGCCTCAGTTTCCCGCATGGCCTTTGGCGGACCCATTACCTCGCGAAGCACCATTGCGCGGCGCCAGTCCTCCGGTCTGTTCATCGCGGCGATCCATTTCCGACGCTGCGCCTTCTTTCTCTTGCTTGCATCGTAATCCATTCCCTCTCGGTGAAGCTGCGGGGCGGGGGTTTGGACCTTCTTCGGCTTCTTGTCTTTTTGAGCTTTTGCGTCGGAGCCGGCGATAGCAGAGGCTGCCAGCCTGACCTTAAGCGCGTTCACCTGGTCGGCGGACATGGGCGGCGTCGGCCGCTGCGCTTCGGATGGTTCGGGTTCTGCCTCCTGCGAGGCCCGCCCTGAGAGCTGCTGCAGGAAATCGTCAAGTCCCGTGGCGGGCGATCCGTCAGCCGGGCCCGGCCCCGGCTTCCCCTTTCTCGAGTTCTTGATGAGTGCCTGTACCACGACCCACCCGATGGCCAGTATTATCCATACGATGGGCTCGGCTCCGCTGGCGAGTATGGGCTTGATCATGTTCATAATGCTGTCCGGGGCTGTGCCGCGCGCCCGCCCTGCGCGGGCGCGCGGCCTGATCCGGCGAACGGATGGCAGCAGCGGTTACAACTTGGGCTGCTGCTTGTCTTCCGAGTCCTCGCCCGCTATGGATTCGCGCATGGATGTGTCCGCTATTACGTTCTGCATCCGGAAATAGTCCATCACGCCAAGCTTGCCTTCACGCAGGGCCTGCGCCATGGCCTTCGGAACCTCGGCCTGCGCCTCGACTACCCGCGCCTGCATCTCCTGCACGCGCGCGCGCATTTCCTGCTCGGCGGCATGCGCCATGGCCCTTCGGCCCTCAGCTTCCGCCTGACGCATCTTCTTATCCGCCTCCGCGCGCTCCGTTTCCAGTTGCGCTCCGACGTTGGCGGCGTTCGCCATGCCGGCGACGCTGATGTCGGCAATGTCAATAGAAACAATCTCGAACGCTGTCTGGGCGTCCAGGCCGCTGTTAAGTACCTTTCGGCTGATTCCATCAGGATTTTCGAGAACGTCTTTGTAGGAAATCGCGGAGCCGATCGCGCTGACGATGCCCTGTCCCACGCGCGCGATGATGGTTTCCTCGGTCGCACCGCCGACCACCTGGTCAATGTTCATGCGAACCGTGACGCGCCCCTTCACGAGCAGCCGTATGCCGTCCTTTGCAACGGCGTCAAGCATTCCGCCGGCCGTCTTATCCGGGTCGGGACAGTCAATAACCTTGGGATAGACGCTCGTGCGAACTGCGTCGAATATGTCGCGTCCGGCCAGGTCAATGGCGGCCGCCCTCTGGAAACTCAAGTCGATGTTGGCCTTGTCGGCGGCAATGAGCGCCTGGACAACATTGATCACGTTGCCTCCGGCGAGGTAGTGAGCTTCAAGCTCGTCAGTGCTGACCACCAGCCCGGCCTTGGTCAGACGGATTCGCGCGTCCACGATCAGGTCCGGCGGCACGCGCCTGAGCTTCATGCCTACCAGCGAGCCGAGCGACACCTTCGCGCCCGACATGAGAGCCCGTATGTAGACCTTGACGAAGTAGAGCACCACGAAAATGAAAACGATGATCGCGATCGCTCCGATTGCCAGGAGAAATTTCACTAAATCCATATCTCTGCTCCTTGTGATTTGTTGAACTCTTTGATTGTCATATTAATACACATGCGGACGTGAATACGCAAGTTAATTTATGAAGAAATTTACGACCCGCCTCGCTGATTCGTCACGATTGTCGCCGAACCAAGCGCTCATGGCCCCGCGCAAGTGCCTTTTCGTCATGTCAGCGGCTCGTCTCCGCCAGACAAGGGGTTGGCTCCTTATGTTCTGAAAAGGAGAAGTCCGTTGGCCGGGCGACCTCCGGCATGACCAGCTCGTCCATCAGTTCATTGACCGACTGGAGTTTTGTCACCCGGAATGCGTTTGAACCCACGGTGAATACGGCGCCCTCATCCGGATTTGTGTTGTGTCCGGTCGCCGCGAGAAGAGCGTTGCATATGCAGAAGAAATCATGAGTTTCGTTTGCCCTGCACTTGCCCTTGTAGAGCATGTAACCCTTGTTGCATTTGAACGGCCTGTCGCGGCGGAGTGCCTGCCGGTAGCCGGGCGAGGTTGACAGCACCCTGAAAGGCATGCCGGAAGGTGAGCCAGGGTTGACTGCCACCTCGATATCCCCGGCCTGCGCAGTGAGGAGCTCAGCCTTGAATTCAAGCGAGGCGCCGCTCTCATGTGTTGCGAGAAACCGTGTTCCCAGCTGTACGCCTGATGCTCCGGCCTTGGCCCAGCGAAGGATGTCGCCCCGGTCCCATATTCCGCCGGCTACGATGACCGGGAAATCGCCGTTCTGCATTGCCGTTTCCTTAACCGAAGGAAAAATGTTTTCAAGCTTCATTTCTTCCTTCTCAATGTCTTCGGCCTTGAAGCCGAGATGCCCGCCGGCAAGCGGACCTTCCAGGATCACCGCATCAGGTATGCGATTGTATCTCTGCCAGCGGCGGCAGATAATCCTCAGGGCCTTGGCGGATGAAACTATGGGAACCAGCGCGACATTCTCCGAAGGGGCGATCTCCGGAAGGTCGAGGGGAAGCCCTGCTCCCACAAATACGGCGTTCACACCGCCTTCAACAGCGCCTTGGACCGTGTCCTTGTATGTCGTTTGAATCGCGGCCAGGCAGTTGATTGCAATCGCCCCCTTGCCTCCGCTGATCTTTATCGCCTCTTCGATTTCAAGTCTGGCTGATTCACGGTGGTTAGCCTTCTGCCCCGTGCGAAACGTGACATAGCGATCCAGTGCGACCCCCGAAACTGTTCCGCAGCCGCCTCTCAGCGCTACGGCGCCGGCCAGCCTCGCATTGGCTATTCCAGAGCCCATCCCGCCCTGGATGATGATCATGGGCTGGCATGCCCCGGAAATTCTCATGGTTGGCAGATGATACAATCTAAGCCCCTCCTAATATGGTGCCGGATCCGTCCGGAAAGCTGTTGCGTTAAAGCAGATATATGCGGGCAATTCGTCCCGCGACCTCGATATAACTGGTTTGTTCCCTTCAGGTCAATGGAATTAGCGCCATACCTGTGGTCTTGCCCGCTGATGCAGGAGTGGCAGAGATGCGAACCTGATTGTTTGTATAATACCCCACTTTTCATTATTAGCAAGCGAATTTCGAGAGTCTTTCTGTTTTTTCAGGTTGAATTCGCTGATATCCTTTAAAATGCTGATTTCGCTTGCCTCACACTCACTTGAATGGCATTGTTTATCCAGGTTCAGAAGACGATGAACAAGGCGGTCAAGACGAAGAATTCAGTTGAGTATGATCGGGGGTTGGATTAACATTCAGGCTTTTATTCACTTGGTGCCGAAAGATCCGGCGGGATTATTGATATGAAACACGAACCTGATGAGCGCGGACATTTCGGAGTATATGGCGGACGGTACGTCGGCGAGACGCTTATGCCGGTCCTGTTCGAGATAGAGAAGGCATTTGTCGCCGCAGTGAGAGATCCCGACTTCAATGCGGAATTCAATGCTGTGCTTCGGGACTATGTGGGGCGCCCGTCGCCGCTCTATCTGGCCAAACGCCTGACCTCGGCATGGAAGGGCGCGCGCATTTTCCTCAAGCGCGAGGATCTCAACCACACCGGCGCCCACAAGGTGAATAATACGATCGGTCAGGCGCTCCTGGCCCAACGCATGGGCAAGCGGCGCCTGATGGCCGAGACCGGCGCCGGTCAGCACGGCGTGGCCACTGCCACGGCTGCCGCCCTGTTGGGGATGGAATGCGATGTCTTTATGGGCGATGAGGATATCCGGCGTCAGGCGCCTAACGTGCAGCGAATGAAGCTGCTCGGAGCAAGCGTCTATCCCGTGGCCAGCGGCACGGCCACCCTGAAGGACGCTATGAGCGAGGCACTGCGCGCGTGGATTTCAAGGGTTGACGACACTTTCTACGTGATCGGCAGCGTGGCCGGTCCTCATCCGTACCCGAGGATGGTGAAGCATTTTCAAAGCGTGATCGGCGCCGAGGCGAGAAAACAGATCCTCGATCAGGCGGGCAGACTGCCGGCGATGGTCGTCGCCTGCGTCGGAGGCGGAAGCAACGCCGCGGGGATATTCGACGGATTTCTGAAGGACAGGAGAGTCCGGCTGGTAGGCGTGGAGGCGGCCGGACTGGGACTCAACACCGGGAAGCACGCGGCAAGCATATGCGGCGGAAACATCGGGATTCTGCACGGCAGCAAGAGCTACGTTATCCAGGATGGCGACGGCCAGATCAGGAACGCCCACTCAATCAGCGCCGGACTTGACTACCCGGGCGTAGGTCCGCAACACGCGCTGTGGGCTGATTCCGGGCGCGTGGAATACTGCTCGATCAAGGATGATGAGGCGTTGCGGGCCTTTCATGAGCTGACCCGGCTGGAGGGCATTATGCCGGCGCTGGAGTCGAGTCATGCCCTGGCCGAGGCGAAGAAGCGCGCTCCGAAGCTGGGGCGCAAGGCGGATGTTATCGTCAACTTGTCCGGCCGCGGCGACAAGGATATGGAAATCGTTCTGGAAAACCAATGAACCGCATTACACAGAAGTTCAACGAAGTCAGGGACGCGGACCGCAAGGCTCTCGTCGGGTATCTCACCGCCGGCGACCCTGATATGAAGAGGTCGGAGCGCGATATGCGCGCTGCTCTCGGAAACGGTGTGGATATCTTGGAGATCGGCGTCCCCTTTTCCGATCCCACCGCCGACGGACCCACGATCCAGGCGGCCGGCCAGCGCGCTCTTCGCTCCAGGGCGACGCTTCGCTCTATTCTCGCAATGGTCAAGAGGCTGAGGAAGGATTTCGATAACCCGATGGTTCTCTTCAGCTATGCCAACCCGCTCTTCGCCTACGGCTACGAGCGTCTGTGCGCGGATGCGGCGGCCGCCGGGATTGACGCGCTTCTTGTGGTTGATATTCCATTCGAGGAATCGGGCGAACTGCGGGGGTTCACCGATCGTCATGGCCTCTTCCTGATTCCGTTGATCGCGCCGACCACGGATGAATCGCGCGCCTGTTCAATACTCACCGGAGCCGGGGGCTTCATCTACTATATCCTCGTTAAAGGTGTCACCGGCGCGCGCAGGGGTGTGGTGCCGACTGAAGCGCGTGCGCATCTGGCGGCCTTGCGCCGTTGCACGGGGCTGCCGATCGTCGTGGGCTTCGGTGTCGGCAGCGGACGCCAGGCACGCCAGGCCGCCGACTATGCCGACGGCGTGGTCGTGGGCAGCGCCCTGGTCGAGGCAGCGCGCTCGCGCAGGCTGAGCCCGCTTGTTCGAGAACTCGCCGCCGCCGTACGCATTAAACAAAAGAGGTGAGACCTTGCGCGGGACGGCTTCTTTGATTCGAGGAAACAGGCGATCGTCGGTGTTAAGTATTGTTCTTTATATTCTAACATTCTGCAGAATGTTAGAATATATCATATCGCGTTATGAAGACGCCCAGACAGCTTGAGCGCTATTTCAAGGGTGCGGCGAACCATCGCCGGATCGCCATTCTCGTTACGGTTGATAGGTACGACGGGATAACCGTTGACGCTCTTGCGCTTGTGCTAAGAGCCAATCTGAAAACCATATCCCAGCATACCTTGTCGCTTGTTAATGCCGGTTTGCTGAACAAGCAATACCGAGGAAGGCGGGTTGAGCACCACTTGTCACCGTATGGCAAATCGTTTCTGAGCTTTATGAGAACATTCTAACATTCTGCAGAATGTTAGAATGTTGTGGCGGGTGGGGGCATGGTTCAAATTTTACGCATA
>JAGYMT010000095.1 GCA_018400335.1 Kiritimatiellia bacterium
GATGTGACGGTGAGCTTCACGACTGCCGGGCTTGCCGCGGGCGCGCACACGGGCGTGTTCACGATCGCCAGCTCGGACGGCGGCGGGGCGACGCAGACCGTGGAAACGCTGATGAACGTGATGAGCCTGGCCGCAACGCCGGGCGCGCTTACAAACCGCACGATGCGCGGCGCTTCGCCTTCGAACCAGTCGTTCGATGTCGTCAGTGCGGGCGCCGGTGCAATCAATTACACTGTCACGACGAATGCGGGTGCGGACTGGATGAGCGTGGATTCGGGCGCGGGAGTTCTCGCGGGTTCCGAGACCAACACGATAACCGTGAGCTACAGCACCGCGGCGCTTGAGGGCGGCACGCATACAGGCGTGTTCACCGTGGCCACGGCCGATGGCGGCGGGGCGACGCAGGAAGTGAGCGTGGTGATGCAGGTTGATGCCGTGCCGGTACTGGAGTGGACCGCGGCCGGATGGACGAACAGCATAACAGAGGGCGATTCACTGGCGTCCGTCACGTTCGAAATATGGAACGGCAGCGCCGATCCTAAGCGGATGATGAGCTATACGCTCACAGAGGATATGACTTGGGCCAGCCTCAGCGCATCGAGCGGCACGAGCACGGGCGAACGGCACACGGTGACTCTCAGCTTTGACGCCGCATCTCTCACGGAAGGTGAATACACCGGAAGCGTGAGAGCTGTAGCCACTGATCAGGAAACCGGGGAGTCCGCCGTGAATTCGCCGGCCGAGGCAGGCGTTAAGATAACGGTGGTAGCCGGCATACCCGAGGTCCCGACAGGGCTTGAGGCCAGCGAGGGCTTGCGTGGCGCTGTCTACTTGAGCTGGTTGCCGGCTTCCGGAGCGCTGAGCTATGAAGTGTGGAGAAACACTGCCGATGACAGCTCCTCGGCGACAAAGCTCTCCGCCATGACCGGCACGGAATATGCCGACAGCGCCGTGATGCCGGGTACGAGGTATCATTACTGGATCAAAGCCGCAAACGGGGACTGGAAGAGCGATTTCAGCTCGTCCGCCGTTGGTTGGGCCAGGGCTGTCGAGGGCGATTTCGACGGCGACGGGAAGGCTGATCCGTGGTATTATTATGACAATATGGGCCAGTGGTATCTCATGATGAGCGGACTTGGCGCCACTAATATGCAGTTCGGATCATCGAGCATGACGCCGACTCCCGCTGATTTCGACGGCGACGGGAAGGCCGATGTTGCCGTGTATGACGAGGCGACCGGTTATTGGTATGTGTCACTGTCGGGAAGCGGAGAGCTCGCGGTTATGAAGTTCGGGGAGCCGGGTTATAGCGCGGCGGCGGCCGATTTCGACGGCGACGGCAAGACGGACGTGGCCGTGTATCACGAAGCGTCCGGATACTGGTTCGTGTTCCTCTCCACGACAAGCCAGATGGCCTACCAGAAGTTCGGCGGTCCGGGTTATCTGCCGGTTCCGGCGGATTATGATGGCGACGAGAAGGCGGATCTGGCAGTATACAGCGAGGATACGGGTTTCTGGTTCATCCTGCCCTCGTCGAGCTACGTGATGGCCTACCAGCAGTTTGGCGGATCAGGGTTCATCCCCGTGCCGGGCGATTACGTGGGCGACGGCTTGGCCGATATGGCCGTCTATGACAGGCTGACAGGCACGTGGCATATACTCACGTGGGATTATGAGTACCTGATGGTCCAGTTCGGATGGAGCGAGGCTGAGCCCGCGCCTGCCGATTATGACGGAGACGGCATTATAGACCCGGCCGTGTTCTACAAGAGCAGGACCGATTCCACATGGTATTTGCTGAAGTCCTCGGAAGGCTACGAGATGATATCCGGCCGGAGTATGAGGCCGGGGGCTGAATAGGAATGTGATGAAAAGGGCACTTACAGTTCTGGCTCTCGCGGGCGCGCTTTTTATGGGCGCGGGCTCGGCGCGCGCACAGGGGGTGGCAACCACGAATGCCGTGCCGTGGTTCTGCGGCTTCGAAACGAACGACCCGTTTGCTTCATACACCAACGACATGATTCTTTACGAAGGATTAGGCGGCTGGTATTCCGCGGCAAGCAACGCTTTCGTTCAGGATGTTGGTTTCTGCACCAACAGTCCTTATACCGACAGCCTGATGTCCGCCGCTATAGGAGAGGATGAGACGCTCTCTAACCGGTTCGACGGCGCCTTCACCAGTAATCTGTGGATCCAGATGGATATTCGCGCCGGCCTCGACGAGGGCGATGATCCGCCAGAAACGGACACGAATTCCACGATGATGTTCTATATTCAAAGCAACGGCTTCTTCAGCGTCAACCATATGACCAATTACGCGGAACCGACAAATGGCAATTGGGTAGTGCTGTCCAATGCGGTAACCGAGGTCGAAGTGGATCCTTACGAGAGCAACACATGGACGCGCCTCAACATATTCCGGAACCAGTCAAACAAGACCTGGGCGCTCTTCGTTGATTACAAACTGTTGACGAACAGTATTAACTTCGTGAGTACAAACGTGTCCGCGTTTAACGGCTTTGATGTCTATAACGGCGGTGGCGCCACTTCTTATCTTGACAATATCACAATAACAAACGGCTTGCCGCCCGATCTCGCCGAGGATGGCGGCGATTGGCTGCCGGATCTGAATGTCTCGGAAACCAGTTTTCATAGGGATATTATCGCCGGAGAGGTCGCGGAGCCAGGCAGTTACGAAGTGTGGAAAACCACCAATTATTATAATCTCGTGTTCTCCAACTGGGTCAGCACCAACTGGGTGCAGGTGAGCACCGTGATAGGCACGAATGATGGCGTTGCTCACAGCGTGATAGACGTTACGTTCACAAACACCGATTTGCTTCCGGCGGGAGATATTTACACGGCCACAATCGTGGTGAGCGGTTGGGATCCCGAGTTCGGGTTCACGGCCAGCGGATCATCCAAGACGATTGACGTGTCCATTGCCACAATGAATCCGCCCGAGCTTGAGATCGCGCCCACGGAGTTCTCGCATGTGATTTCCGAGGGGCATAAGCCTTCCGGCGATTCCTTCCGCGTGTGGAATAACAGCCCGTTGCCGCGCGAGATAATGAATTACACGCTGGCCAGCGACGAGAGTTGGCTCATGGTCAGCCCGACGAACGGTGTGTGCGGGTGCAATACCAACCCGGTGGCGGTGACCTACAACACGGCAAGTCTGGCGCCGGACTGGTACACGGGAACCGTGACAGTCACATCTTCCGGCACCGGCGCGAGCTCCGAGGAGGTCGTGGTGAGCCTCCGCGTTAATGCAAGACCGGTGTTGTCCACGGACGCGGCGGGGTGGACGAACATGATCAAGATCGGCGAGTCATGGGATGATGCGTCATTCAACATCTGGAATTCAAGCATTGTGCCCCGCGCCACGATGAAATACCAGCTTTCGGATGATCTCGAATGGGTCACTCTCAGCAGCGGGAGCGGAACCAGTACGGGTGAGCAGCATGGTGTTACTTTGAGTTTCGAGACGGAGGGTCTCGCTCAAGGTGTATATACAGGGATGGTGACCGTCACGGCGGTGGATGATGTCACTTATGATACGGCGACAGGTTCTCCGCAGCAGTTCGGAATAAAGCTCACCGTGCTCGGCAACGTGGTGCTCGCCACTTCGCTGAACGGGTTTACGAACACGGTGCTGGAAGGGTACTCGGCAACGAACAGCTTCTCAATATGGAACACCGGCGGCGAGCCCTGGAGCCGCATGGCATACACCGTGACCAAGGACGTCTCCTGGCTTGCGCTCAGCTCCTCAAGCGGCACGGTGTCCAACGAGACGAACGCGATATCAGCGGTCTTTTCCAGCAGCGGACTGGAACCCGGCACTTACACGGGCTCGATAACAGTTGATGCCACGGATGTTGAGAGCGGACTCAATGCCTCGGGCGCCCCCCGGACGAAGACCGTCACCTTCACCGTTGCTTCGCGCACCCCCGTTAACTTCGAGCTGCCGGAGGTTAACGGCACGGCGCACGTCGGACAGTCCCTTACCGTGGACAAGGGCTTGTGGCAGTATGAGGATCGGCTCACATTCTCCTACCAGTGGCAGAGGGCGACCACCGTCTATGGCGATGAGGTGGTGGATATACCGGGTGCCGTAAGCGCGTCATACACCATCACGGAAGACGACAAGGTCGGCTGGTTGCGCGTAAGGGTTACTGCGGTTGATGCGGTGCCGACGGAGCTCAGCACAACAGTCTATTCCGAGTTCAAGACCTCCACGAGGACGAAGGTCGTGCCGAGCGATTTCAGCGGCGACGGCAAGTCGGATCTGTGGTTCTTCGATTCCATTACCGGGACATGGCGTATTTCCTACGTCAAGGGCGGCAGCGCCGAACTGCAGTTCGGATCATGGGAAACGGATGCTGTTCCAGGCGATTACGACGGCAACGGCGTTATGGATTTCGCGGTCTACCATCAGACCGAGGGCACGTGGTATGTTCTCTTCATGCCGGACGGACGATTCGCGTATCTCCAGTTCGGATGGTGGGAGACCGTTCCGATCCCCGCCGATTATGACGGCGACGGGACGACCGATATCGCCGTATTCTGGCCGGAAGGCGGGATCTGGTATATCCTGAGATCCTCCACCTGGACCTGGGATTACACGCAGTTCGGCTGGGCGGAAACCACTCCGGTTCCGGCGGATTACACCGGCGACGGCAAGACTGATATGGCCATCTACTACAACGGGACATGGATCATTTCCAGCGAGTCGGAAGGCCAGGTTATCTACGAGTTCGGCGGCGCTGATGCCATTCCGGCGCCCGGTGATTATGACGGCGACGGGATTGCGGACCTCGCGGTCTACTGGTCCGCGGAAAACCGCTGGGAAATACTGGAATCCAGCACCGGGAACATTCGTGAGTTAACGTTTGGCACGAGCAACGGCGCGGGCGTTCCTTCACCCGGCTATTTCGACTCCGATAACCTACTCGATCCGGCCACCGTCCACGTGAACGGCGAGTTCCTCATCTGGTGCGTACAGAGGTCCGAGGAAGGCTACAGGGGCCAGTCGTATCAGTCCGATCTCGGGATGTGGCGGGTAGCCTGGTAGTGAAACCGTTCAGCCTCCTCGTGAAGCCTGCTTCCGCGGACTGCAATCTCCGCTGTGAATACTGTTTTTATCTTCCGTGCGCTTCAATCTACCCTGGTTCAAGCGTGCACCGCATGTCCGATGAAACCTTAGGAAAACTCGTCTCCGGCTTCATGGCAACGAGCCAGCCGCAGTACGCTTTCGGGTGGCAGGGCGGTGAGCCCACTTTGATGGGAACCGGCTTCTTCCAGCGCGTTATCGCGCTCCAGAAGAAGTTTGGCAGGGCGGGCGCATCAGTTGCCAATGGGCTCCAGACCAACGCGACTCTGATAACCGACGATATGGCGGCGCTCTTCGCGGCATATAATTTCCTCCTCGGCGTGAGCTTGGACGGTCCTCCGGTCATTCACGACAAGTACCGCCGAACCGGCGCCGGGGCCGGTTCACACCAAGACGTGCTGCGCGGAATAGAGTGCCTCAAGCGTAACAAGGTGGAGTTTAATATCCTGGTGCTGGTGAGCAGGGCGAATGTCAAGGAGGCCGCCACGGTATATCGCTATCTGCGTGACAGCGGTTTTCTGTTTCATCAGTATATCCCCTGCGTCGAATTCGACAACGACGGGAATCTAATGCCATACGCCATAACCGGCGAGGATTGGGGTGATTTCCTGTGCGGACTGTACGACGCATGGGTCGGCGCCGATACGCGAATCGTATCAATCCGGCTGTTCGACTCCATTCTCAGCAAGCTTGTTGATAATTGCACGACTGTATGCCACATGGGAGGGAATTGCTGCCAGTATTTCATGGTGGAGCATAATGGAGACGTCTATCCCTGCGACTTCTTCGCCGATCCAAAGCTGCTTCTCGGGAACATCGCGGAAATGAGCTGGCAGGAGCTGGCGGATAGCTCGGTCTACCGTCAGTTCGGCGCCCGGAAGAGCAGTTGGAATGAGGAGTGCGGGAGGTGTGAATTCAAGACCCTGTGCATGGGCGACTGTCCCAAGCACCGCTATCACGCCGGAACTGACAGTCATGCCCTGAGCTGGCTCTGTGAGGGCTGGAAGCAGTTCTACGCCCATTCCATCCCGGGCTTCAAGCGCCTGGCCCGGCGCGTTGAGAAGGAGCGCATTGCGTCCGCCTCGGCGCAAACGCCCGGCACAGTCGCGCCCGGCAGGAACGATCCGTGCCCATGCGGAAGCGGCAGGAAGTACAAGCATTGCTGCCTCATCCGGTGAGTTTCTTCATGAGCCCTGCAACTTAAATCCGAAACCATAGTCAGTACAGCGGACCACGCCTGCCCGCCGAAGGAGGGAACCTGCCGACCCGCACCTTTGACGGTCTCGGTAGAAGCTCCGGCTTCTCTTTAGGTGGGGCGGGCTCTCCGAGCGCGCCGTATTCGGTCTCTTACAGCTTTGATAGTTACGGCCGGTTCAGCCAAATTTCAAATTTCCAATTTCAAGCTACCTACTCCTACCTTGCAAATTCTGATATGATTTCTGGGTACACAGTCCCAATTTCCAATTTCCAGTTTCAAGTTTCCAAGTCCTACGAATCCACCCGCAACCTCCTCACCAGCATCGAAAATAAGTTTGACACCAACACGGTCTCCAAGTATGCTTACAACAATGACGCAGGCGGTCGCCGCACGTCAGTCGTCCAAACCGGCGTGGCATTCGAGCCCGTCGGCGACATGTTCAATCTGTACGACTACAACACCCGGAGCGAAGTCGTGGACGCAGTGCGATATTTCGGCAGTAGCACGAACGACACAAGCGATCCCGTAGGCTTGCAAGACTGGTTCTACGCTTACGACAACATAGGAAACCGCTCCGG
>JAGYMT010000096.1 GCA_018400335.1 Kiritimatiellia bacterium
AGGACGACGAAGGCAATATAATACTCAGCAGGCTGAAAGCCGAACAGAAGCGCATGTGGGACAGCGTCCTCTCTTCCGCTGAAGAGGGAAGCATCATCGAGGGCGAAATTAAGAGCCGTATCAGGGGCGGCCTGATCGTGGATATCAACGGCGTGAAGGGTTTTCTCCCGGGCTCGCAGGTTGATGTTGTTCCCGTCCGGAACGTGGACGACTACATCAACAAGAAGTTCGAGTTCAGGATAATGAAGATCAACAAGGAGAGGCGCAACATCGTGCTCTCCCGCAGGGAACTCCTTGAACAGCGCCGCCGCGATAAGAAAAAACAGCTTCTCAGCGAGATACAGGTGGGGCAGAACAGGCCGGGCGTGGTGAAGAATATCACCGATTTCGGGGCGTTCATCGATCTTGGCGGGCTGGACGGACTGCTGCATATAACCGACATGAGCTGGGGCAGGGTCAGCCATCCTTCAAAGGTTCTCAAGGTGGGCGATTCGGTTGACGTGATGATATTGAACGTTGATCTCGAGAGGGAGCGGGTTTCGCTCGGGCTTAAGCAGAAGACGACCAACCCGTGGGATGCCGTGGAGGAGAAGTACCCGGTCGGCAGCCGCATACACGGAAAGGTCGTTAACCTTGTTCCATACGGCGCGTTCATCGAGATAGAGGAAGGCGTGGAGGGCCTAGTGCACGTGTCGGAGATATCCTGGGTTCAGCGAGTTTCACGGGCCTCGGACGTTCTCTCGCTCGGCGAGGAGGTCGAGGCGGTTGTGCTGAGCATAAGCCGCGCCGACCAGAAGATTTCGCTCGGAATCAGGCAGGCCGGTCCTAACCCGTGGGATGACGCTGATAAGCGCTACCCGGTCGCATCCCGCATCAGCGGCACGGTCCGCAACTTCACCACCTACGGCGCATTCGTGCAGCTCGAGGAGGGTATTGACGGAATGATCCACGTTTCCGATATGTCGTGGACCAGAAAGATTAATCATCCTTCGGAGGTCCTGAAGAAGGGCGCAACTGTCGAGGTCGTTGTCCTCGACGTGGATCCGGGCAACCAGCGGATAAGTCTGGGCCTGAAGCAGGCGCAAGAGGACCCGTGGACGCTTGTGACCGATCGCTTCAAGGTTGGACAGGTCGTCGAGGGCAAGGTCACGAAGCTCGCTTCTTTCGGCGCGTTCGTGGATTTGGAACAGGGTGTTGACGGGCTGGTCCACATCTCGCAGGTCAGCGAGGAGCATGTGGAGAACGCCAAGGATGTCCTACAGGTCGGCCAGATTGTCAGGGCGCGGGTAGTGAAAATTGATCCGGTGGAGCGCAGGATAGCGCTGAGCATCAAGGCAGCGAACATGCCGGACGAGGAGTTCACCGTGCAGGAGGATATGCTCGAAGGCCTGAAGCCCGGTGAAACGCTCGTGGACCTGGCAGGCGCCTTCGACGAGGCCTTCAGCGTCAAGAAGGCCAAGGTCGAGGAATGGCATCCCGGCGAGGGTGGCAAGAAGGACGAGTCTGGCGAGAAGAAGGAAGAATGACCAGGGAAGTTGACCGCCAGTTGGATGTTCTGAGTGCAAGGGCCGTTGACGTCGTATCAAGAGAGGAATTGCGCGGGAAGCTGGAGGCTTCGCTGAAGAGCGGCAGGCCGCTCCGCGTGAAATACGGCGCGGATCCTTCCGCGCCCGATATTCATCTCGGCCACGTGGTCGGGCTGAACAAGCTGCGCGAGTTCCAGGACCTCGGTCATACCGTGGTGTTCATTATCGGGGATTTCACGGGAATGATCGGGGACCCGTCCGGCCGCTCCGAAACGCGCAAGCCTCTGTCGCGCGATGTCGTCCTCGCCAATGCGAAGACATATCAGGAGCAGATCTTTAAGGTCCTGAACCCGGATAGAACGGAGCTCCGCTTCAATTCAGAGTGGTGTTCGCCGCTCGGCTTCGCGGACGTTCTCGGGCTTTCCTCGCATGTGACCGTGGCCCAACTGCTTTCGCGCGAGGATTTCGCGAATCGCTTCGGCGCCAACCACCCGATCTCTCTGGTCGAATTCCTGTATCCGCTTGTTCAGGCATACGATTCCGTGATGATAGATGCGGATGTCGAGGTCGGCGGCACGGATCAGCTGTTCAACCTCCTCATGGGCAGGGATCTCCAGAAGGCGTTCGGCAAGGAACAGCAGGCGGTGATCACCCTTCCGCTGCTCGAGGGGCTTGACGGGGTCCGCAAGATGAGCAAGAGCCTCGGCAACTACATCGGGGTCGCTGATCCGCCGCGCGATATGTTCGGGAAGCTGATGTCCATCAGTGATGAGCTGATGTGGACCTATCATTCCCTGCTTCTTCGCAAGTCCGAGTCCTCTATCCGCGAACTGCGGACGGCCGTTGAGTCCGGTTCGAAACATCCGCGCTCAGCCAAGGACGATCTTGCCGGAGAGGTGACCTCCTTCTTCCACGGACCGGATGCCGCCGCCGCCGCATCGGAAGAGTTCGCGCGCGTATTCTCGGAGCACAAGATGCCCGATGTTATCCCGGAGGTCGTCATCCCGGCGTCGGAGCGGAAGGACGGGAAGGTTTGGATCGTCGCGCTGCTTGTCGCCGCCGGGCTTGCCGAGAGCAACGGCGCGGCACGGCGCCTCGTTCGCCAGGGCGCGGTGCGGGTGGGTGATGAGAAGATTATGGATGAAAAAGCGCTGGTCGAGGCGCCGGAAGGCGTTATCGTGCGTACGGGCAAGCGCGGGTTCGCGCGCATCGTATCGTGTTGATCACCTGCCGTCGAGCTCTTTCCTGATGGCGGCGCCAAGCTCTTCCGCGGACACCGGCTTTGAGAGAAATGCCCCGCCGCCGACAGCCTGTGCCTCCTGGACCCTGGTGAGAACCTCGCGGCCCGAAACAAAAATAGCCTTCTGCTCCGGGTTGAGTTCCATCAGGCACTGGAAAGTCTCCACGCCGTCCATTCCATGGGCCATCACTATGTCGAGGATAACAAGGTCGGGCAGCGGTCCGTCTTTTTTGCACTTCTCGAAAATGGCAACCGTATCCTCGCCGCTCTTTGCGGTCAGCACAACGTAGCCGAGCCTCTCGATGATCTTCTTTAGAACTTCCACCTGGATCTCGTCGTCATCCGTGATCACTATGGTCTCCGTTCCGTTGGCCAGCAGGTTTTCGGACGCCTTGAGATCAATCGGCCGGCGCTCCGCCGGCAGGAGAATTGTGAACGTGGTTCCGCGTCCCACTTCGCTCTCAATCTCTATGCGGCCGTTGTGATCCTCCACGATTCCGTAGACAACGCTCATGCCGAGTCCCGCGCCGCGCCGCTTGGCCGCGTGCTGGTGGGTGGAGAAGAAAGGTTCAAAAATCTTGTCCTGGATTTCCGCGGGAATGCCGTGGCCCGTGTCGGAAATCGTGAACTTGACGTACTCGCCCTTCTCAAGGGGCTTTCCGCCCCGGTCCTGTTCGATGTAGACGTTCGAGGTGGCGATGGTTATCCTGCCGCTTTCGCCCATCGCGTCAACAGCGTTCTGGTACAGATTCTGAATGACACGCAATATCTGCTCCTCGGCGCCGCGTATGTTGAACAGGTCCTCCGCGAGATCGAGCTTGACTTCGATCTTGTCCTTGGAGTCCCTCCGGACGAGGTCAAATAGGTGTCTGATAACTGCATTGAAGTCCAGTACCTGTTTCTCGCATCGTCCGCGTCTGGATAACATCAGAAGCTGCTTGTTGATGTCCGCCATCCTCTGCGCGGTGCTCGCTATTATGTCGAGGTCCTTGCGCGCCTGGGAGTCCGGCGGCAACTCCTCCTTGATTAACGAAGGGTAGCCCAGCAGAGGGGTCAGCAGGTTGTTGAAATCATGGGCTATGAGCCCCGCCACCCGTCCGGCCGTCTCAAGCCGCTCGGATTGCGCAAGCTGCTCCTGCGTCGCCAGCAGCGCCTTCTCGGCTTCTTTGCGCTTGGTGATGTCGCGGACGAAGAAGCAAACCACGTTGTCCTTGCCAAGTTTTAAACTGTTCGATGCAATTTCCGAAGGAAAGATGGTGCTGTCCCTGCGGCAGCAGTATGCTTCTATCAGCACGAACCTGCCGCCCTTGTTCAGGTTCCTGCGGATCCTGTCCAGCATGAGGTTGTCGAAACCGTAGAAGAATTCAAAGATGTTCGACTTCTGCAGGTCCGGTATGCCGCAGCGAAAGAATTCCGCGGCACGGCTGTTGGCGTCGAGTATGTTGCCGGCCCAGTCGGTTATCAGGACGGCGTCATAAATGCTGTTCATGAACTGGCTGTAGAGGGAGTACTCGCCTTCGCTGAGCTTTTGATGGATGGTATCCTGCCGGGATGGTTCGGCAGGCTTGTCCGCGGACGGGGAGCGGTCCCCCCCGAATCCCTCGGTCGGAATGGTGATCCGCATTGTCTCGTCAGCCTTGTATCGTTCTGCCATGCTGGAAGTCCTCCATCATTGCAATGCGAATCCGCCCGCAACCCGTACAATGGGGTACACTCGGGACAAAAAATAATGTCAATATTTATATACGGACGTTAATAATGAATCAAGCCTTTTATGACAATCTTTCTGAAGGGAAGGGTAAAGCCTCCTTTTTTGGCTCTTTCTGAATCGTTGTGGGTGAAATTGACTTGCCAACCAACTCATGTTGCAACGTCAAACGCCCGGCTACCCACAGAATTCCATAAAGAACCCCTTTTTTGATGTTCGCACCTGTTCTTTCGGGCGATAGAGACTTTATAACATATTGCTCCGCAACGGCCTGCAACCATTTTCAGAAAAAAAGGGGGGGTTGACAAACGTTCTGAAATATGCGAGAGTAAGGCTGTTTGTTTTGAGCGTGATATGGGGCCACGCAGAAAACGAAGAGCCTCGGAGATATATGATTCACAAAATCTCTTGGAGCATATTGTGACGGCGATAAGACTGATAATCGGCATCTTGATCCTTCTTCGGGCCGCCGCGGCCGTTTGCGCGGAGGATGGGCAACAGCCTCTGCATGCTGACGCCGCCGGGGCTCCGATGCACGGGGCGGAAACGAACATCTACATCGGCCGCGGCGAGACGCTGTTCTTCGTCTGGATTGAGCCTCTGGGCATGTGGGTGGGCCGGCACGAGGTCACCAACGGCCAGTACAAGCGGTATGATCCCGAACACGATAGCCGCAACTTCGAGGGGTATCGTTTGAATGAACGGTTTCAGCCGGTTGTTCAGGTGACGTGGAACCATGCCCGCAACTATTGCTCATGGCTGACACGCCGGTTCGGCGAGCACCTGCCCGCCGGCTTCGTCTTTCGCCTGCCTTATGAAGACGAGTGGCAGGTTTTCGCGTCCTGCGGGGATAGTCGCGAATTTCCATGGGGCGGCTACTGGCCGCCGCCCGACGACTGGAACTACCGCGGCGAGAAGGGCGCGCGCCTGGTGTTCCGGCTCCTGGGCGCCAGGGATTTTATCGAAGATCACCAAAATGCTCACATAGTGGCATGTCCCGTTGATCAGAGCGGCACAAACGAATGGTCGTTGCTCGGGGTCGGGGGCAACGTTTGGGAATGGTGCGCGGACTGGTTCGACACGAATTGCGTGTATCGCGTCACGCGCGGCGCGTCCTGGGGCAATTATCGCAAGGACGTCCTCGCCATCACGAACAGGGTTGCGGCGCTCCCTTCCGGGAAAACGGAGATGATGGGGTTCCGGGTTGTGATCGGGCCGGAAAGGCGCGACGGGGAAGGGGAATAGAGGTCAATCCAGCTCCGGGCGGGCGCTGCGCGTCATGAGCGAATGAACGGCTTTCCCGGGGTCCTTGCCTTCGCGCACTATGGCGTTGACTTGCTCTATTATCGGCGTTCTGACATTCAACTTGCGGGCAAGATTTAAGGCAGTCTCGCAATTGGAAATGCCCTCCGCCACCTGTTTCATGCCCTTTACGATGTCTGCCACGGTCTCTCCACGCCCGATGCGCTCGCCCACTGCCCTGTTTCTGCTCAGCCTGCTCGTGCAGGTGACGATCAGGTCGCCCGCTCCGCTCAGCCCGGCAAAGGTTTCGCGCCGCGCCCCGAGCGCGCAACCCAGCCGCGTGATCTCGGCGAGCCCGCGCGTTATCAGCGCCGCGCGCGTGTTGTCGCCGAACCCGAGCCCGTCGCTCGCGCCCACCGCCACCGCCATCACGTTCTTGAGCACGCCGCCAAGCTCGACGCCGGCCACGTCGTCGGAAGTGTAGACGCGAAAAGAACGGCTCAAAAAAAGCCCCTGCATAAAACGCGAGAGCCCGGGATCCCCTGATGCGACGACCACGGCCGTGGGCGCGCCGCGCGCGACCTCCGAGGCAAGACTTGGTCCGGATAATGCCGCTACGGGACGATGCCCTAGAATTTCGGCGGCAGTCTCTGTTATCCGTTTGCCGGTGTCCTTGTCCAGGCCCTTGATAACGCTCACCACCGATGCGGTGCCCGGTAATTTTCCGGAGAATGATGCGAATACGGGTCTGCAATATCTGGATGGAACGGCCAAAACAACCGCCTCCGCGTCCGCCGCTTCATCGCGGTCGGCCGTCCAACTGATAGTTTCGGGGAGCGCGACGCCGGGAAGATAGAACGTGTTCTCCCGTTCGCGCCGGATTCGCTCGATGTAATCGGGAAAAGGACCCCATATCCGGACCTTGTGCCCGGCGCGGACAAGTGAAATCCCTAGCGCCGTTCCCCATCCGCCGTCGCCGATTATGCTTACCCGCGTTACGCTAAGAGCGTCTTTCATGTGCAATCCCCGCATTTCTAATCAAGAACAAACACCATACCAGCGCCACACCCCGTTTGCAATCCCAAAATCCCGAAAGAAAGGTATGAAATAACCCACATTCGTCACCCTTTTTGTCTGAATTTCTCG
>JAGYMT010000097.1 GCA_018400335.1 Kiritimatiellia bacterium
TTGCAACCGGCTTTCCGCCATTTTTCACCACCCACCTGCAGCGCTTGTGCCGCAGGCGGGCGGGCAGGCTGGCGGATCTTCGATATGGTGGCGCAGGCGGTCTGGACGCCAGGATAAAATCCTGGCCGACATGGTGGTGCGAGTATGAAAGCAGAAGATGCGCGACGGCGCTTTGTGGCAAACTTTCTCTTTCCCGCAAAGGCGGGACAACTGAGCTCCGACCGCTGAGAGAGTCGGAGCGAAGCGAAGGTTACCCTTGAACAATTCCACGCAAGGAATACTGACATGCTTCCCGTAACAGATCCGATACTGGTTTTTGCTATATTGATCCTGACGATCCTGGTCGCGCCTTTTCTTGCCAGGCGTCTGCGAGTTCCGGACATAGTGCTTCTGCTCCTGGCCGGCGTTCTGCTTGGACCCAACGGGTTTGAGGTGCTGGAGCGGTCTTCAGCCGTGGTGCTTTTCGGCAGTGTGGGATTGCTCTATATCATGTTCCTGGCCGGACTTGAAATTGACCTGCACAATTTCTCGCGAACCGGACACCGCAGCATTATATTCGGCCTGCTGACCTTCCTGATACCAATGGTATTCGGCTCACTGGCGGGCCGACACATCCTCGGGTTTTCGTGGCCCACGTCAATTCTGCTTGCCAGCATGTTCGCGTCGCACACGCTTCTTGCCTATCCAATTGCCAGCCGTCTCGGGATTTCCCGCAGCGAACCGGTTGCGGTAACAGTCGGCGCCACGCTCATCACGGATATCCTGGCGCTGCTGGTCCTGGCGGTGATAGCGGATGCCGCGCGCGGGATTAGCTTGAACGCGGAATTCTGGATCAGCATAGCGGTCGGACTGATCCTTCTCGTGGTCGCGGCCTGGCAGGGCATTCCCCGCCTTGCGCGCTGGTTCTTTCACAGGGTTACTGAAGAGGGAAACACGCAATACCTGTTCGTACTCTGCATCGTGTGCATATTCTCGTATTTCTCGCACGCGGCAAAAATGGAGCCCATCATAGGAGCCTTTCTCGTTGGCGCGGCCTTGAACAGACTCATTCCCGAGCAGAGCGTCCTCATGAACAGGGTTGTCTTCGCGGGAGAGACGCTGTTCATCCCGTTCTTCCTGATCTCCGTGGGAATGCTGGTGGATCCATTGGCGCTGATCAACAACCCGCGAAGCTGGCTCGTGGCCGGAGTGATGATCGCGGCCGTTATCGCCACGAAATATGCCGCAACGTGGATCTCGGGGAAGGCATTCGGATACAAGGCGGATGAGCGCCGCGTCATGTTGGGCTTGAGCGTGGTGCAGGCGGCAGCCACGCTCGCGGCAGTGCTCGTGGGCTACGACCTGAAAATATTCGACGAAACCGTCCTCAACGGGGCAATCGCGATGATAGCCGTCACGTGTCCGCTCGGCGCATGGATGGTTGACCGATACGGCAGGAAGATTGCCGACGGAATAGAGGTGCGCGCAAGGCCGTCCGGACTCGATCAGAGGATTCTCGCTCTCATCGCGAATCCCGTCATCGCAACGAGAATTATGAATTTCGCGTTCGTCCTGCGGGACACGTCAAGGCCGGGGGCAATCCATCCCGTAACAGTCGTCCGCGACGATGGCGACACGGATGAGGCCGTGGCAAGGGGGGAGAAACTCCTGGCGCATTGCCTCACGCATGCCGCCTCCGCGGACATCCCCGTTGACCCGTCCGTTCACGTGGATGTAAACGTGTCTGACGCCATCATCCGGTCGGCAAAGGAGCTGCGCTCCAGCGTCGTGATAGCCGGCTGGCATGAGCCCCGCACATCCAGGAGAAGGCTCTTCGGCTCGATCATGATCAGGCTCCTTGAGGCATGTCCGCCGCGGCTGCTGATATGCCGCTTCGCGCGCCCGCTCAACACAAACAAGCGCATGCTTGTCCTGTTCCCGCCTCTTGCCGCAAGGCGCGGTGACTCCGGCGCGCTGCTGCGCGACATCAAGCACCTCTCGCAACAGACAGGAACTGATATCATCGCGTACCTTGCGGGGAGTGGTACGGAAGAAATTGGCGGCAGGCTCAAGTCAACACAGCCGGCCCGTCCTCTTTCCATTGTCCAGGCGGAGTCACTATCCGGCGCACGCACGAAACTTCTCGCGGACATTCGGGAGAACGACCTGGTCATTCTGCAGGGAGAGCGAAGAAGCAGCCCGCTTTGGTCTCCCACGCACGACAAGCTCGCGGAGATGATACTCACCCGTTTCCCGCAAACCAACGCGATCATCGCCTATCCCGAAATGACTTCCGCCGGAGATTATTACCCGCTGCCTCACTCAGCGGCATCAATCAACAGCCCTCTCACGTTTTTGCCTTGCGATCTGAAGGACGAAGCGGAACTGAGCAGGGCGCTGGAAATAATGACGGCGACGGCATTTCCCGGCAATGCGGCGGCATCCGCCCAGGCCCATGCGCTACTTGTGAAGGCGGCCGAAACCTACCCCGTGGAAATGCCGGCGGAGACCATTCTGCTTCACGCCCACTGCCAAAACGTCGACAGCCCCTTGCTTATCGTAGGCCGCGGACGGAATTGCTGCGCCATGACGGACCTCAAGTCCTCGCCCCGAATCATCCTGGCGTTGCTGAGCCCGGCATCAAGTCCGCCAGAGGCGCACTTGAGAACGCTCGCGGAACTCGGGCGGCGCTTTCATGACAAGTCAACCGTTCAAAGACTCGTCGCCGCGGTTGACGCGAAAGAGATTTGCTCGATTCTGGTGGACAGGTGAATTCTCGTTATGACTTGGTCCCCTGCCGCCTCGCGCGGCAGGAGCATGAGATTGGGGTGCAAAGGCGCGCCTTTTCACCCCAATCTCACACTCCCGCGACCAAGGTCGCGGGGGAGCGGCCATAATTAGAATTGCTGATGACAATAGCATATGCCTGGAATTCGCCTGAATGTCCAACAGCCAGCACGGAATGTCCAATATCCAAGGCAATGTCCGGAAACACGGATAAGTCAATAAAGCGCTATGCATCTTCACTTGTTCGGTTGGAAATTCCTTGTTGGATATTGGGTGTTCCGCGGAAAGAATGAAGAAAGGATGACGGGGATAATCGTCCTCGTCCTCAGTGAGCGGAGCGAACGGTCCTCGTCCTCGAAAAAGCGACTGGGAGGAATCGAGGACGACGACGAGGACGACGACGAGGACGAGAGGGTAGAGACGGAGGTTGCCGGAGCGACTGAACGAGGGAGAAAAACGCAGAACCAGCCCCTGCACGGTACGTCGCTACCATGCCGCCCGTGAGGGGCGGCGTTCCGCGTTTTTAGCTTAACACCTACGGGTCGCGGGGGGTCGGCCAAAATTAGAATTGCCGGGAAAGACCGGCTCGGACCGCTTCAAGGAGAAAGGAAATGCGAAATAGGCTGGCGGACCTGCTTGCGGACGTTTCCATGGATTTCCCGGTGAAGAAATACGCGGATGAGGCCGGCCGGGAGATATACGATCCCACCGGCCCGTCCGGCAACCGCGTTCTCAAACCCGACCCTGAGATCTACGACGGCAAGGGAGCGTGCCCTTTTTCAGAACCGGAGACGCAACTGATCCGCGATTGCTTCGCGCGGCACACCGTGAAGGGGTTTCTGGATTTCCACGTGATGAACCCGTGGCAGGGGAACAACACCGACTACATAAGCCGACTCGGGAACGGGCCGGATCTGGCCGGTCTGGTTGATGCCGGCATCGCCAAGGTGAATGCGAGGCATTCCGGGGCTGCGCTGCCGGCAACGCGGCATATGGTGATGGATGAGTATGACGGCGGCGCGCCCTATTCCGTGAATTGGGCGCGGAACACGATGGGTGTGCCCGCCTATTGCTGGGAGACCGGCACGGGGTTGCCGGAAGAGTTGTGGACCGATGCATACATGGAAATCCTGTGCCGTGCCATATCGTGGATTGACTCCGAGAACGGATAACGATCCGACCTCGCCAAGGCTGCGCCGGACAGGGTAGAGAGGGTCCCAACCCGCCCTCAACGCCGGCGCGCAGCGCCTGCGGGCAGGTCGTCCACCGTTCAAACATGGAGCGCCAACGTTCACTCACCCTGACGTCGCGCCGTCAGCCATCGTGTGGACAATGGAAAGCGTTTCCTTGCCGGAAGCATCGAGTCTGCGGAACGCAAACCATCCCCATGCGTGTTGTCCGCCCAAGTCGAGCTCGGCGTCATAATCCTTGTGCGATACGCAGAGTTCGTCGGAGCCGTTCTCGTGTATGATGGAAAGCGCTGTCGCTTCGCCGGCCCCCGCGGCCTCGCCGTTGACGGAGCAGGATAGGCGCCGCAGGCGCGGCGTCTTCCCCTGCGCTTGCGTCGGCGAGATCAACCATGCCGCTCCCGCATCGGCGGCGCGCAGGCGCGCGACGAAAGCAGGGTGCTCAACGGGATTCAGTTTCCTCACCGCCATGTAGGCTTCAAACCCGGGCGACGTAGCCGCCTCAAAGACGATGCCGTCCTCTTCCGGGGAGCTGACGATGAGGTCCGCTTTTTCTCCCCGGAGCCGCACGGATCGGCCGAGCGCCTCGCCCGGAACGCAGGAATGCCACCATGCTTCGTAAGTGTTTTCGCGATTCGACAGGAGCCGGTCTATCACTATCCAGTAAGACGGTTCGGCTTTGCAGAAGAAGATCTTGCGCGCATGTATGATCTCGGTTTCGGGAAGCGCCATGTAGCCTTCGTGGACACCGTGCAGAAAGTCGTGGTTCTCGTCGCTGATCCAGCGGCGGAAGCGGGGCATGGTGATGCTCGACCAGCGCCATTCGTTGACGATCTCCTGCTGCTCGCGTCCTTCGACGGCGAGGCAATTGTGCGCCGCAGTGCTTTGATCGTAAAGGCGTCCCGGCGTGGGGCCGTAGGGTGCGCAGCCCATCTCGCCGAGGAATCGCTCGCCGCGGGCATGAACTTCCAACGCGAAGATATCGTTGTGTCCATGGCTCGTAACGATTGTTCCGCGCACCGCTCCGGCCATGGCGAGGTATGAAGCCTCGCGTGTCGGACTGTTGCGGAGAGCCGCATAGCCTGTCGGACACAAAAGGAGCGACACATGGTTTGGATCGCGTTTCGGAGTCTCTTCGTAAACCTCCGCTCCGGCCAGACCCGTGCGCCAGAAGACGCATGACGGAAGGACGCCGGGCTCCTTCCCGGCGGATGCGCGCGAATGTTCGCGGAAGGTTTCCGCATACCATTTGCATTCTCCGTCGCCCGCGAGCGCCGCGCCGAGGGACGCGAGGCTCAACAGGCCTCCGGGCGCGTGTCCGCCGTCGCCGAAGGACGGCAGACCTCCGCTCGGACTGGCCAGACGCAGAAGAAATTTGGTCGCGTTCAACAGCCGGGGCAGGAACTCTGCGGACAAGACGATGTCGTTGCGGCTCGCAAGCTGGTAGGCATCCCAAAGATAATGAAGCGAGCCGTTCTGATAGCCTATGCATGTTTCGCGCGCTCCGCCGTCGGCCCTGTAATGGCTGCGGACATGATCTTCCACCACGCTCATGCCCGTTCGCAGGTAAAAAGCGGACCTCGCCAATTCGGGAAAGAGCGCGCCAACGAAAGGCAGGCAGGCCATGCCGTGCAGATACCAGTTATGCCCCTCCGGACCGAGCATCCTGTGTCCCCATTGGCTTGTGTGAACGTCCCATGCGTTCGCCGTAATGGCCTGCAAATGATCCAGCCACGCGATGCGGCCGTCGAGAGAAAAGCCCGGACAATCAAGCAGCATAAACCAGGCGTCGAGCTCCAATGCGCCTTGGGCTCCATTAAAACTGCTCCAGTTGAACATTTCTCCCGTGGGAACGGAAGTGTAGAAACGCTGAAATGCCGCGCCGTAGGAAGGATCGCCGGTGAACCACCAGGCTTCGCCGAGCGCACGCACACCGCTGAGCGCCCTGGGTTTTTGCGCATCCTCGACGGACATTCCGGCAATCCGATCCGCCGCGGCCGCATTGAATTTGTCATACGCCGGATAATTGCGGCGCAGAAACGCGAGTATTTCATCCTTGCGTTCATACTCGAAACGGAACGCGCCACGGCCGGGGCGCGCGAGACGATCGAGCAATTCAGCCGCAGGAGCGTCCGCCTTATCAAGGCCGCAAAGGCACGGATGGTTCATGTCCAAAGCTGCAAGAAGACTTGATTTTTTATCGTGATTATCATCTGACACAATATTTCCCTTTCAAATAAGGATGCGGAATGAGCGGTTCCGCTTTTCCCGGGAAATAACGATACCATTCTCGACCCCATTGGCAATCAAATTGCCAATACAGCAAAAAATCATAAAAGATCAACAAATCGTTAAGGTGTGTAAATGAATCAGTGCCGCCGGGCCCGATTTGCCGAACGCGTGAAATGCCCGCGCGCGGAGCGCACGGGCCACCCGCGCGACGCGGAAGAAGGAAGAAGGTGGCCCGGGCGCTCCGCGCGCGGGCATTTCGGGGTCGGCGCTTGTCTGCTGATCGGCACAAGCAAAATCCCGTCTATAGAAAACACGCACCGATATTCGTCTCCCGTTCTTCCCGTGGCATGAGCCTCCGGTAGCCGTCCCGACTCTCCAGGAGGTCGGGACCACGGTCACAGAAGACGCGCCTGCGGCGAGATCCCCCGGCAGGCTCCCGCCATCGCCAAGGCTACGGCGGACACGCGGGATGACGGAAAGAAAGAATTTACCATGAAGAACATGAAGAACGTGAAGAATCCCCTTCCCCTCCTTCATGCCCTTCATGAGCTTCATGGTGAATCAATTGAACTATGATTCCGCGGCTCTGTCGTCCCATAGGGACAGGAATAATGGAATAATGGAATAA
>JAGYMT010000098.1 GCA_018400335.1 Kiritimatiellia bacterium
GCAGACTGTCACCCGATTTTGAACCATGCCCATAACTTCAGGGTCTTCTGCGGAATCTGTGGGTAATATTAGGAAGAATTCACCACGGAGTTACCATGTATCGCGGCAATGCTCACATCGCTATCAAAGGTCGCTTCCCATGACTCTTGTTCCAACACTTAGTCCCACACTTCGTCGGTTACGCTTAGTCGACTCTCTTAGTCGTTGGCTTCGCGGCATCTGCACGTGCGGAATGCCAATGGATAATCACCCGCGATTGCCGGATGGACTAAACTTCTTAACCTCTTAACTTCTTCCCAAAGAAGGGGCTAAGGGGAAGGGGGATGCGGAAAAGAGCAATGAAAGGTGTTTTAAGATTGGCGTGCGGCGCGGCGCTCGTGGTTGCCGCGTTACTGACCGGCTGCGTCCGGCAGGACGGCGCGGAGCCGCAGCCGGAGCGGAGTGGCGAAGCGGAGTTGCCGGCCGGCGGCACGCCGGTGGCGGTTACCATGGCGCACGTGGCGCGCACGATACCCCACGACCCCAAGGCGCTCACGCAAGGGCTTTATTACAGGAACGGGGAGTTCATCGAGAGCACCGGAGGTTACGGTCGCTCTTCCATCAGGCGGGTGGACGCCGCGACCGGCGAGATCAAGGTTCTCAAGAAACTGTCCGACCAGTTTTACGGCGAGGGCTGCGCGCCTACTCCGCGGGGCATTGTCCAGCTCACGTGGCGCAATGGCGTGGCTTTCCGCTACGACGAGGACACTCTCAACCTGCGATCGAGCCGCTCCTATTCCCGCGAAGGGTGGGGGCTGATATATGACGGAACGAATCTTGTTGCGAGCGACGGAAGCGACAAGCTTTACGTTCTGAATGCCACTACGCTTGAGACGGAAGGCGTCGTCCTCGTCAGAACGCCCGAGGGGAAGCCGGTGAAGCGGTTGAACGAGATGGCGTGGGTTGGGGGGCTGGTGCTCGCCAACGTGTTTCTCACTGATCTCGTGGTGGCAATTGATATGGAAACGGGGCTCGTGCGGCAGACCTGGGATTTGTCGGGAATAGCGCGCAACGAGAGCCCGTCGGATCCCGAACACGTGCTCAACGGGATAGCGCATGATCCGGAAACAGGCCGGTTGTGGGTGACAGGCAAGGGGTGGTCGAACATCTACGAGGTGCGGCTTCCGAACTGGCCGGATTGAACCATCAGGAATTATCATCCCGCGGCGCGAAGCGCGTTTTCATCCATTCCGCCATGCTGTCCGCCACGCTGTACATGGAAGGCGTGAGGATCAGTGTCAGCACCGTAGCCATCGCGAGTCCGAATATCACGGTAACAGCCATCGGCGCCCACCACGAGCTCGATTCCGCGCCTGCAACCAGCCGCGGCGGCCAGGAGTGCACTTCGAGACTGAATCCCACCGCCATGGGGATCAGGCCGAGAATGGTGGTCGTGGCGGTAAGAAGCACGGGACGCAGACGCATTTTGCCGGCCTTCACCACGGCCTCGGTTGACGATAGCCCGTCGCGGCGGCGCTGCAGGATGCAGTCAATCAGAACTATTGAATTATTCACCACGATTCCCGCCAGGCTGATGACGCCCACGCCTGTCATTATGATGCCGAATTTCATTCCGGTTATCAGAAGGCCCCAAAGCACGCCGATCATTGAAAGGCCGACCGAAAAGAGAATGATGATCGGCAGGCCCGCGGAATTGAACTGGATGACCAGCACGACCAGTATCAGGCCAAGCGCCACGGCGAAGGCGCGGGAGAGGAAGGCCCCTGAATCCTGCATCTCCTGGTTCTCGCCCGTATAGGCCACGCTGTAGCCGCGGGGAAGCGGTATCCTGTCCACTTCAACGCGAACGTCGCGCAGAACCTGGTCCGCGCCACGGTCCTGATTCTCTCCGGTGATCGTGACCATGCGCTTCTGGTTCTTCCTGCTGATCGAGCCCTGCCCGGAAGTGAAGACAACCGAGCCCAGCGATGAAAGCGGCACCGAGCCGGCGCCCTGCACGGGGATGAATATCCGGTCAAGCAGATCCGGGCTGTTGCGCTGTCCGCTCGGCAGGCGCAGGGTTATGTCGAACTCATCCTCGCCCGCACGGAACTTGCTCACCTCGATTCCGTAGATCGCCATGCGCAGGAACCGGGCTATCATGTCCGTATTTAGACCGAGCATAGCCGCGCGGTGCCGATCCACGCGGAATTGAAGCTCCGGCAGGGATTCCTCCTGGTCGTCCTGGACGTCAACCAGTCCGTCCACCGTCCCTATTGCGCGAATTATTTCAGCGGCATGGTGATCGAGTGCTTCGAAATCATCGCCTGCAAGCTCGATGGAAACGGGCGCGCCCGTGGGCGGTCCCTGTTCCTCCTTGTCCACCTTGATCTCGGCGTCCGGCAGACGGCCCATGTCATCGCGAATGCGTCCTATAAGCTTGAACGAGTTCTCTCCCCGGTCTTCCGCGTCCAGGAACTCTATATGAATGGTTCCGAGATGCGTGCCGCCTCCGCCGCTCCCGCCTATCATGCCGCCGGACGACCCGATGGAGGTGAGGAAGAATTTTACATCCTCGTACTTCAGCAGCTTCTGTTCGAACTCGCGCAGGGCGGCGTCCGTTCGCTCGATGGCCGTGCCCTGCGGGAATTTCAGTTTTATGGTTGCGTTGCGCGGCTCGACCTCGGGGAACAGCTCGACGCCGTTTCCGAAACGGCTGTATGCGGCAATGCTGAAAAACAGGAACACGAAACCCAGGAGAATAACGGAAACCCGATGGTTCAGCGCGCCGCGCAGCAGGCGTTCGTAGCCCAAAACGAAAGGGTGTCCCTTCACATTCGCGTCGTGCGGCCGGGCGTTGATGAAGACCGAGCAGATAGCGGGATTGATAATGATCGCCACGAAAAGCGAGGCGGAGAGCGTCATCATGAGGGTTCGCGGCAGGTAACCCATGAACTGGCCCATTATGCCGGGCCAGAACAGGAGCGGGGCGAATGCCGCCAGCGTCGTGAGCGTGGAGGTGATCACGGGCCAGGCCACCTCGCTCGCGCCGCGCCGCGCCGACTCTACCCGCGAGAGCCCGAGCGTCCGGTTCCTGTAAATGTTCTCCACGATCACTATGGCATTATCAACCAGCATTCCCACCGAAAGCACGAGGCTGAACAGCACGATAAAATTGAGCGTTCCGGAGCGGATGGCTATCAGCGCGAAGGCTATGAGCATGGAAAGCGGTATCGCGAGCCCCACGAACAAGCTGTTGCGCGCGCCGAGAAACACAAGCAGCACGATCACCACGAGGATGAAGCCTGATGCGACGTTGTTCTCCAGCTCCGTGATCATGCTTGCCACATATTCGGACTGGTCCATGATCACGGTGAAGCTGATGCCCGGCGGCAGGGGAAAATCGGCCATCACGCGTTCGACCTGGCGGATCAGGGCAACCGTGTTGACGCCGGATCTCTTCTTCACATTGATGGCGACGCACGGCTTCCCGTTCACCCGCGAAAGTGACTCGCGGTCCTTGAATGTGTCCGAGACCGAGGCGATGTCGGTCAGGTACACCGGCCGTCCTTGCCGCTCCGTGAGGAGAATTTGCCGCATGTCGGAAGCCATGTCGAACTCGCCCGGGATGCGGACCTGTATCTTCTGTCCTTCCATGTCAATGTTGCCCGCAGAGACTGTCCGGTTCTCCTGGGCGATCCGGGATATCAGGAGGGAAAGCGGGATGTCGTAGGCTATCATGCGCGGCAGATCGACCTCCACGCGGATCTCCCGCTCGAGCACCCCGGTTAGCTCCGCCTGCCGCACGCCGGAAAGACGTTCGAGCCGGTCCTGCAGATCCTCCGCTATGTTCTTCAACCGCGAGAGATCCGTCTCCCCGGATATGGTGAAGGTGTAGACCGGAAAATCGGAGCTGAAGTTGAACGCATCCACCACCGGCTCATCGAGGTCCCTCGGCAGGTCGGGGCGCGCGAGGTCCACCTTGTCCTTTACCCGCTGCTTGGCCAGATCAATGTTCTCTCCGGCGACGAACTCAATCGAGATGAAGGAAATGCCCTCTGATGAAACGGAGCGCATTTCCTTCACGTTCTCGACGTCGTTCAGCTTCTTCTCCAGGGGTATGGTGATTAGCTTCTCCACCTCCGCGGGAGACGTGCCCTCGTAGACGGCGGTGAGGAAGACGAACGGGATGGTGATATCCGGCGTGCCCTCGCGCGGCAGCGTCACGTAGCTGTGAATGCCGGCTGTCACGAGCACGACGATGAAAACGAACACCGCCGTCCTGAACTTTATCGCGTAATTCGAGAGAATCATATTGTTCCGGGCTCCACCCTGGCGCCGTCCTGCAGCGAGCGATGCCCGTCAACGATCAGCTCGTCGCCGGGCTTGAGGCCGGAGCCGAGAACCGCCTCGCTTCCGACCATGGCCTCGATCCGGACGACGCGGCGAACGGCGCGTCCATTCTCAACCACGAACACCACGTGCTCACCCTTGCTGGGAAGAACCGCCGATAGAGGCGCCGCCATGCGATCCGCGCTGTGGCTCCGCACGATTTCGACGTTGGCGATCATGCCGGCCCTGAGCGATTCCGGCGGATTCTCGATCAATGCTTCCACCCTGAATGCGTTGTTCTCGCGCCGCGCGACGAAGGAAACGAACACGACCTTGCACTCGAATTTCTCGCCGGGAAGCGCGTCGAACTCCACGTGGACGGGCGAGCCGGCCTTAACCGCGAGCGCGTTCTTCTCCGGAACATCGAACACCACCTTCATTCTGCTTGTGTCCACCACCTCGAACACGGCGCGGCCCTTGCCGACGTATTCGCCCGGTTCCACGTGGCGATCGTTCACCCATCCGTCAATGGGGCTGCGCACCTCGCACTGCGAAAGAAAGACATCTGCTTCTTCCATGGCTATCTCGGCGCGCTCCTTGCGCATGAAGATGGTCTCGAATTCGTTCACGGAAACGGCGCCCGCATCCCTGAGTTCCCGCCAGCGAACGACGTCCTTTTCGGCGTCCTTTATTTCAACCTCCGCGCGGCGGCGCACCTGCTCCCACGCGCGCCCGTCAATACGAAGGAGCACCTGTCCGTTTGTTATCGAGTCGCCCTTGTCGGCGTTCAGCTCCACGATCAATCCTTCCTGCTCCGAGGAGAGAACGGCCCTCGTGAAGGGCTCAAGCCTGCCCGGCACTCGCAGCATCTCGTTGATAGCGCGCGGCTGAACGATGACGGTCTGAACCGGGAACGGAAGCTCCTCGGCATCGTCCGCTTTACTGTCCGGCCGGCGCGCTGCGATTAGAATAATCGTCAACACGACAAGAGCCGCGAGCGTTCCCCACATTATCAATGCGATCTTTGTTCTGTTTGTTTCCGGCATTTTCATTGCGAATCATCTCCGGGTTTTTCGCCTGCGCCCAGCCCGCACGCGCAGCGAAGCCGGGCAACCGCCGCCCTGTGCGAGCGAAGCGCGCCGTACCACAGCAGGCGCGCATTGCTCATGGCGAGGTTGGCGTCGGTGTATTCAAGATAGGTTGCCAGTCCCACATCGTAGCGCGTGCGCGCTATATCCATGCTCTTCTCGGCAAGCTCCACGTTGCCGGCGGTCGCGGCGACCGCCTCGGCCGAGTGCATCATATCCAGGTACGCGGTGCGGATTTCCAGGTCCACGGCGCGTTCCATCTCGCTGAGATTGGCGCGTGCCTTTGAGAGCTCGAGCCTTTTCTCCAGCACCTTGCCGCGGCGCAGGCCGCCGTCCATTATGCTCCACTCCAGGGTCAAGCCCGCGTTCCAGCCCCACTCCCAGTCGGCATCGTTGGAGAAGAAAGACGGAGGATTTATCCCCTCGTATGCCGCGCGCGCCTTCACTATTGGAAGGCGGCTGCCCTGCTCCACGCGGATATCCTGCTGCCACAGACCGATGATCTGCTCCTGGCGTCTCAGCTCCGGACGGCGCCTCAATCCTTCAGCGCGCCACTCGTCGAAATCCACCTCGATCGGTTCGAAATCCAGCTTGCCGTTCACCCGGAACCGTTCCACGTCCAGATGCAGGAGGTTTTTGAACGATTCCATGGCTATTTCCAGATTGCGGTGGGCGAGAATGAGCGACGGCTCCTGGTTGGCGAGCCGGACCCTTGCGCTCAGCACGTCGAATTCCGAAGCCGTATCGTTCTTGAATCTGGCTTCCGCCTGTTTCACGAGGGCGCGCAACTGTTCCACCGATGCGCGCTGCACCTCCACGCCGGCCTCATGCAGCAGTATTCCGTAAAAAGCTACTTTAATATCGCGCACGAGTTCCTGTTCCGAGCGAAGCGTCTGCTGGCGGCTGCTCTCGCTGTAAAACTCCGCGGCCTTCAGAGCGGCCCGCACGGAGCCGCCGGAATAGAGAAGCTGGCTCGCCTCCGCGGAGACAGCGTAGTTATCCAGATTGCCGAACTCGACCGGGCCGTCCCCCATGTCGAAGGACTCCACCTTGTCGAGCCGGGTGTAGCTGCCGCGCGTCTTGATTTCGGGCAGCGCCTGAGCGCGGATCTGCCGGATTTTGGAGTCCGCAATCGCCTCATCGCGGCGCGCGTTCTCCACGACCACCGAGCGCTCAAGCCCGATCCGTATGCAGTCATCCAGCGTGAGTTCGGGAATGTCCTCAGTCAACCCGACGTACGGAAACAGCAACGCGGCCAGCAACAGGAGTTTTATATGTTCGATTCTCATGTGAGGCTGCTTTAGCTCCTTATTTTTCGTTTGTTCGACTAAATTTATCAAGCCAAAGGCATGATGAGTCAAACAATTA
>JAGYMT010000099.1 GCA_018400335.1 Kiritimatiellia bacterium
GGTGAGGGTTGGCGGAGCCATTGGATAACAAGCGGTCAATGAACAAATCCGAACAATCCCGTTTTTCCCTGAGCCTCCGGATAAGCATAGGCGTGGCGTTCGTCGGCATAGTTCTCCTGACGTCAGCCCTGCTTGGCGCCGCCACTTACCTGGGCATAAGCTCCTTCATCCGGACGGGGATCAGCGAAGAGCTGCGCGGCGCCGCGGGACTGACGGCCCTCGCAATCAACCCCGCCGCTCACGCCGAGATTCAAAAACCGGGGGACGAGAAGAAGGAGGCATACGCCGCTGCACGCCGGGTGATGCGGAAGGCCAGAAACCTGTGCCGCAACGTCCGCTTCATCTATACCATGAGGATGAACCCGGAAGGGCAAGTGATCTTTGTCGTTGACGCGGAAGATAACTTGTCCACGGCCAGCCGCGTGGGCGACATCTACCCCAACCCGTCCCCGAAACTCATCGCCGCCTTTTCAAAACCTTACGAAGTTCAGGTGGAAGACTGTTTCCAGACTGACAAGTGGGGAACATTTCTCTCCAGCTATGCCCCGATCACGAGCGGCGACGGCAGGCTCGATGCGGTGCTTGGAATGGACATCTCCGCGCATGAGATCATTGGTTATGAAAGGTTCCATCTCGCGATAATCGCGGGCACATCCTCCGCAATAGCGCTGCTCGTCATCCTGCTGGGCTTCGTCTTCGCGGCGCTGATAAGCCGCCCGTTGACAACTCTGGAATCCGACATGGCCCGGATCCGCGAATTCGATCTCTCAAGCGACACCCGGGTCTCCTCCCGCATCACCGAGGTGGTGAAGATCAAGCAGGCTGTGGACGACATGAAGACGGGCCTGCGCTCATTCAGAAAATACGTACCCGCCGATCTGGTTGCCGACCTCATCAAGCTGAGGAAGGAGGCCGTACTCAGCACCGAGCGTCGGAACATCTCAATCTTCTTCTCCGACATAGAGGATTTCACCGCCATCTCCGAGCAAACCCCGCCGGAACAGCTTATCGAGTGCCTTTCCCTATATTTTCAGGGCATGACCGGCGCTATTATCAACCACCGCGGCACGGTGGACAAGTATATCGGCGACTCCATCATGGCCTTCTGGGGCGCGCCGTACAGGATGGAGAACCACGCCTTATCGTGCTGCCTTGCAGCTCTTAAATGCCACAGCTTCGGGTGCTTTCTCGCGGAGCGGCAGGCGGCAGCCGGGCTGCCCTCGTTCAAGACCCGCATCGGGATCAATTCCGGCGAGGCGATTGTCGGCAACATAGGCTACGAAGAAAGATTGAACTATACGACCGTGGGCGACGCGGTGAATATCGCCAGCCGGATGGAAGGCCTCAACAAGCACTACGGCACCTCGATTCTCATCACGGAATCAACCTATGAGCAGGCGGCGGACAGCATAGAGGCGCGAATGATTGATATCGTCGCGGTAAAGGGAAGATGCGGCGCCCTGAAGATTTACGAGCTCGTTGCAGAGAAGGGCGAAATTGACGAAGCCACAACACGCTTCATGGAGCTCTACTCACAAGGCATGACCCTTTACCTCTCCCGCGCGTGGAGCGAAGCGAAAGACGTGTTCCGCGAAGCCGTTCGCAGGAGGCCGCATGACAAGCCCTCCCTGATATTCATCGAAAGATGCGAGCAATACATTGAGGCGCCGCCGGACCATGAATGGAACGGCATCTTCACAATGACGGAGAAATAGCAGCCGCCAACGATGTTATGAACGCTCTTTCGCCAGCAGAGCGGCGTATGCGCCGTCACAGCGCGATCCGGGCGGGGTCAGCCTCCGCTCTTCAACCAGGCGAATGCCGGAACGAGCGGCCAGGCAGGAGCGCACGACCTCCTCATTCTCATCGGATTCCAGACTGCAGGTGCTGTACACGGCACGCGCACCGGGCTTCAATCCGTCAAGGCACTTGTTAAGGATCTCACGCTGCTTGCACACCAGGCTCTTGAGCCGCGCTTCAGAAAACCTCCATCGCACATCCGGCTTTCTCCGGACAACGCCGGTGTTTGAACAGGGCACATCCAGGAGAACCCGGTCGAATGTTCCTGTCTCCGCTTCGTCCATCCGTCCCGCATCGCCCTGAACGACCTCCACGAACCCGTCGCACCGGAGCCTGCGCAGGTTGTCGCAAAGGCGGCCCATCCTGTCGGCATGCAGATCCATTGCCACGAGCCGGCCTTTCCTGCGCATCTGCTCGGCGATCAAGAAGGTTTTGCCGCCCGGCGCGGCGCAGACGTCGAGCACGCTCTCGCCCGGCAGCGGATTGAGCAGCTCCACGGCCATTCCGGCCGCGCGATCCATGACGGCGAACCCCCCTTCCCCATAGCCCGGCAGAGCAGAAACTCTGATGCCGCGCGCCGGCATGATCCAGCCATCCTCCGCCATGCTTTCATCTTCGATGGCAACACCGGACGAGCGCAGCGCGGAAAGACAATCCGGAATGCTTGAAACGAGGGTATTGACCTTCAGCGTTATCCCTGCCCCGTTATTGTTCCATTCGCAAAGGCGGAGTGCGGCTTCCTCTCCGAAAAGGGCGCGCCACCTTTCAAGAAGAACGTCGGGATGCGATATCCTGACACCCGCCGGCTGGCCAGGCAGCTCGGCAAGGATCGCGGATTTCTCCGAGACCAGCCTACGCATGACCGCATTAGCGAAACGTGTTTCTCCCGGCGAACACGCGGTTTTTACGGCCTCGACAAGTTCGTTCACGGACGCATGATTGGCGGCGCTCTTCATCAGGAGGACCTCGTATGCGCCGACCAGAAGAAAAGCCTTCAGCCCCCGCTGAGGCATCTTCCTGACGCAACGCCCTATCGCCCACTCCAGCATGCGCTTCCAGCGGACGACGCCAAGCACCACCTCGGTTATGAAAGCTCTGTCATCGAGCTGCGCCTCGTCAAGCTGCCGCCCGGGAAACTCGCCGGCGCCGAGCCACCGACCTATCATCATCGCGGCCGCGCCGCGCGAGTTGTGTTGTCTGCCCATCTTACTCCGCCATTAATTTAACACTTGGTTCCTGATAGTATCCAATGGAAGATTGGAATGATGGAATACTGGAAGGATGGAGCAACGAAGCAGGAAAAGAAGTCCCATTCTCAAAATTCCAACATTCCATTATTCCACTATTCCAGCATTTCCGTCACTACGTGACGATAGTGACTTGGTTCCTGAAACCTACACGCCTTCCGCCGAAGCTGTCAAGCACGGCGGAGGGCGCCCTGCGTTCGGGCGGGTGGGCAAGCTACAGAAAACACGCACCTGCATTCGTCACCGGTTCTTCTGTAGTGGCATGAGCGTCCTCGCTCGTGTCCCACTGATTTGCAATCTTTTTTTTTGTTAAGGCTCACGAGCCGGAGGCTCATGCCACGGGGGACGCATGCGGTCCATGAGGCAAGACCGGGGAGTCCGGACATCTTGCACCTGATCGCAGATGGGAATTTAGTTCAAGATAGGTTTGACACTAATCGCAGTTGCTGGTAGCGTTAGCGTTTATTCAATCCGGCAGGCGCGAAGAATGGTCCCCGTCCGGCCGGTCTCAAGACAAGAACAAACCTCGATGAGATGCATTATGGCTAAGAAGCAAAAAGTCGCCAAAGGCAAAAAAGCACCGGTTTCACCAAAATCATCAAAGGCTCCGCGCACGAAGGCTTCGCCCGTCAAGAAGGCAGCTGCGAAAAAGGCCGGCCCTGCCAGAAAGGCAGTGAGTAAGCCCGCGAAAAAGGCGGCGCGCGCCGTCAAAAAGACAACCGCAAAGAAGGCTTCCGCCCCCGCAAAGGCGCACAAGCTGTCAGCGGATGACAAGAAGAAGTTCCGCGCCCTGCTCATACGAATTCGCGCCCACATCACCGGGCAGATAAACTTCCTCAGCACCGACAACCTGAGCCGTACGAAGGACGACACCGATCTTGACTTCCGCTCGGAAGAGCAGGGAACGGACAATTTCGACCGCGATCTGGCGCTTAGCAGGGTTAGCATGGAACAGAACGTCCTTTTTGAAATTGACGAGGCTCTGAACCGGATTGAGACAGGCGCCTACGGCATCTGCGGGGATTGCGGGGAGCTGATTGAGAGAGGACGCCTCGCGGTCCTGCCGCATTCGCGCCTTTGCGTGTCCTGCCAATCGCAGGCTGAAACCGGCACGAAACGGACCCGGACCGGAGATGGCACCGTCTTTCGCAATTCCGACTCCCCTGTCTCCGAGTCTGAAACCGAGGAAGAAGATTAATCAAGAGGTCGTTCCGGTCGAGCACTGAACGAGAGCGCCCTCACCTGATTAATTCAGGCTGGAAATGAAACCTGCATGGAATATCATGGGGCCGGTGATCGGAGGGGCTGTTATACTCGCCGACCAGGCAACGAAGCATGCCGTCGGAAGGAACCTGTTGCTGGGCGAGTCAAGGACTGTCATACCCGGACTGTTCAACCTGGCCCATTCGCGGAATACCGGCGCGGTGTGGGGAGTGTTCCAGCAGCAACAGGGCTGGCTTATTCTTCTGTCATTGATGGTCCTGATTCTCTTCCTGATATTTCATCGGCGCATGGTGTGCGGGCGAGCGGTATACGGAATCGCATCGGCCCTGATGGGTGGCGGAATTGTCGGCAACCTGATTGACCGCATCAAGTACGGGTGGGTAACCGATTTTCTTGATTTCCACATCGCGTCCGCCCACTGGCCGTGTTTCAATATCGCGGATGCCGCGATCTGCGCGGGAGTGGGTCTATATCTTCTGGCCTCCCTGCGGGAGTCCCCGGAAAAAGTTGAGCAATCCGCTCCGGCTGCCTGATTAATCAACCATGAAGACTTCACGGTGTACGAAGGATGATGGCGTTTGCGCGTTCTTCATCGTCGGATCCACGTGCTCGGGCAAGACGGCAGTTGCTCAGCGCCTCGCCGAGAACCTCGGGTTTGACATCCTTTCCGCCGATTCCATGCTGGTGTACAAGGGCATGGATATCGGGACGGCCAAGCCCTCGCCGGCTGAGCGCTCAAGGGCGCGGTACCATGGAATTGACGTGGTCGAGCCGGGCGAACCCTTCAGCGCTGCCATGTACCGGGAACTGGCCCTCGACGCCCTTTTGCAGGCGGATTCCAACGGGCGCGCGGTGATTGTCGCGGGGGGCACCGGCCTTTATATCAGGAGCCTGATTGACGGACTCTCTCCCCACGCGCCGGCGGACCCTGTTCTCAGGCGCGAGGCGAAGCAAGTGTTGCGCGAACAGGGCGTTGCCGGGCTCCAGGAATGGCTGAGGCGCGAGAATAGTGAAATACTGGATTCGCTGCCGGACAAGATGAACCCGCGGCGGCTTGTCCGGGCTCTGGAAATGGAGCGGGCGGGTGTCGCGCGCCGCGAGCGGCAATGGCGCAGCGCCGCCGAGCTCCCGCCCATTCCGGGTCTGCGCTTTCCCCGCGAGCAGTTGTTGGCGCGCATCGAAAAGCGTGCGCGGGACATGTTCGAAGGCGGCCTGCTCGACGAGGTCGAACGCCTTCTTGAATCCCGTTTTGACTCCGCGCCGACGGCGCGCCAGGCGATAGGCTACGCGGAAGCAGTTGATTGCATACGCGGAATCCTCGGCGTGGAGGAGGCGATCGAGCGGACGATCGTCCGGACGCGGCAGCTCGCTAAGAGGCAGAACACGTGGTTCAGGCGCCAGGCCAATGTTGAGTGGCTGGAGTGCGACGAGTCAATGACCATAGCCGACATGGCGGCGATGGTCGAGGAACACTGGACCTCGCACGGCCCGACACCTATTAACGCATCTAACGCAGTTGACAAGCGCGCGGCAATACAATAGATTTTTTCAAAGCATAGGAGGCAGAATGAGCATTCATCCCACGGCAATAGTGGATCCCGGCGCTGAAATCGGAAGCGGCGTGGAAATTGGCCCTTTTTCCATCATATCCGACCGCGTGCGGATCGGTGATAACACCGCGATCGGGCCGCATGCGGTGATTCTCCCCTTCACCACGATCGGCGCTTCCTGCGCCATCCATGCGTGCGCGGTCATCGGCGATCTGCCCCAGGACCTCGCGTTCGATAACGCGGAAAGCCATGTAACAATCGGGTCAAACTGCGTCATCCGCGAGGGCGTGACAATACACCGGGGCACGAAGGCCGGTACCGAGACGGTTGTCGGCGACAACTGCTTCCTGATGACAAACAGCCACTTTGCGCATAATGTAAAGCTCGGCAATCGCGTGATCGTGGTAAGCGGCGCTCTGGTTGCAGGCTATGTCGAGGTCGGCGACAGGGCATTCATCAGCGGCAATTGCGTGATTCACCAATTCGTCAAGATAGGACAGCTCGCCATGCTGGGCGGCGGCTGCGCCATTGGGAAGGACGTCCCCCCTTTTTGCACGACTCGCTCAGCAGGGATCAACGACATCGCGGGCCTCAACGTTGTTGGAATGCGGCGCGCAGGGATACTCGCCGCCGGACGGCTGGAGGTCAAGCGCGCCTTCAGGACGCTCTACCTCTCCGGGCTCAACGTCTCCGAAGCGGTCGCCGCCATCAGGCGGGAGCAGTCATCGGATTATGCGCTCGAATTCTGCCGCTTCGTGGAGGCTTCGAGCAGGGGAATATGCAAGGCCACCGCCCGCCGCGCGGGCGATGATAATGAAGGTTAGCCAACTTCGTTGAAAGTGTTCAGAGTTCAGTGTTTCCTCCACGGGCGGACCTGCGGCAGTGTTCAGGACGGAGAGCGCATTGGCATTTCCTTGTCTCTGAGAACATATGCAACTCATTGA